>JADLDR010000135.1 GCA_020846535.1 Armatimonadota bacterium
AGCACCAGCAGAGACGACGGCTCCGGAACCGTTTCGATCTTCACGACCGCATCGTTGTAGTCCCCGTCCGTTGCCGGGAAGTTCAGGTCTTCGCCCGCGATCCAGTAGCTCTTGCCGGTGCCGAAGGCTGCGAAGTGCTGGAACCCGACATTGGTAGTATTCTTACTGGATTCGGTGAAGAACGTGCCGTTCTTGCCCTTCAGATAGAAGCCGTAGTTCACCGTCGCTCCCAGCGAGAAGGTCTTGGTGTCTCCCACCACCGCCGAACCGGGGAAGATATTGAACAGGGTGTAGGCCAGTCCGGTGTCCGCGTCATACCACCCGAACTCGTTGATACCCTTGTCCCCGGCGAGTTCCCAGTTCAGGGTCGCCACCAGCTTGTTGCTGGGCGCGGTGTGGTTGAAGTAGAAGTTGGCATCCGCGGAGCCGTCGGCATTGCCCCACCAATTGGGGGACTGGCCGATGCTTTGCAGCAGGAAGCCGACATTCTTGTTCGCGCCGTCTTTGGAAGTGCGATCCCAGTAAGGGTTGCCATCCTCGTTAGGGGCGGAGAACGCCTGCCAGCCGCCGGATCCGATCACATCATCGGCGTAAGCGGCGACGCTAACGAGCAGCATCCCAAGCAGGATACTTGCCAGCAGTAGTTTTTTCAACTGATTTCCCTCCTAGTGTTTATGGGCGTTTTTCTTATCTCTGCCTCTCATGATGGATCGGGCGGGGTCATAAGATGGTATGAGATATAGCCCTATCATCGTCAGATAAGCGCTGTTAGGACGCTTTCTTACTGCCGTCCGGTATCACCTCCTTGTACAATCGCGTGCCGGGCAGTACACAGGTTATGCAAAACAGCCCTCTTTGTAAAAAACAAGAACTGTATAAAGAATAACAAAATCCAATCGGGATGTCAATAGTTTACCCCTGGTAATTTTACTAGGTTTTTGGAAAAACTAGTAAAATTACCAGTCCTCGTGAAATATTAAATTTACTCCAAATACTACCAACCCTGCATTTCCTTCGATAACGGGAGAAGGAGGCCGCTTTCTGGCGGCGAATTATCGGGTTTGGAGGTAATGTGATGATTTATAGATTGTCGCTCTGTTTGTGTCTGTGGGCGCTGCTGGCTGACCGGGCAGCCGCTTTCCCCGAGCTTCGGATACCCGAAAAACACCCCTTTCTCATGGTCGACCGCCCGACCCTCTCCAAAGCGCAAGACAAAGCGGCCCGCTATCCGTGGGCGCGGAAAGTGGTCGGCGATATTCTGAAATCTGCGGACGATGCGCTGACAACCGCTGTCATTTTGCCGCCGAAGGGTGATACCGCCCACTATTCGCTGGCGAATCAGGCTCAACATCTGGGGCTTGCTTACGGATTGAGCGGTGACGAACGATATGCGCGGAAGTGCCATGAAATACTTCTCAAATACGCCGATGCTTATAACGGCTACCCTCTGACCGACCTGCGGTGCCGGGTGATGGCGCTCTCCCCGCTGATGGAGGCTACCTGGTATCAGCCCATCGTGCTGGCTTACGATATGGTGGCCGATAGCGGACTTTTTTCGGAAGCGGAGAGAAAGCATATCGAAGAGGACTTGCTTCGGTCCGCGGTCAAGCAATTCAAAATCGATGATTACGCCTCCGACCCCCGCGTGGCTGACCTGCACTACCGGTGCTATAACTTCCAGGCATGGCACATCGCCTGCGTCGGTCTGACCGGGCTGTGCCTGCGAGACCCGGAAATGATCGCCTATGCGGTGGATGGGCCGTACGGTTTCAGGCATCTCGTCAGCCACGATGTGCGCGACGACGGCCTCTTCTGGGAGCGGTCTTTGGGGTATCATGCCTTCGTGATCGAGGCGCTGCTTCCCTTCACAGAGGCCGCCTATCACTGCGGCCTCGATCTCTACAACCTCCGGGTGGCCGACAATATCCTAAAAGACGAGGACTCGAACTACGTCATAGACGGCGATAACGGCCCGAAATCCTTCAAGCTGATGTTCGACGCCCCTTTCTATTTCGCATTTCCGAACCTGAGCTACGCGGTCGTGGCCGATAGCGGCAAGGGGCCGCTATCGGCGAACTGGGCTTATAAAATCGCCTACCACCGCTACAGGGATCCGCTTTACGCCTGGCTTTTGAACCGCCGCATCGACGCGCCTTCGGACCGGGGGCGGGTCGGCTTCCTCCATTATTACCACTATCGCTACCGCTACGAGCGCCTGCGCGTCGCCGAAAACGGCGGAGCCTGGCAGGTTCCGAAGTGGGGCAGAATGGAAGGCGGCTATTCGCTTGCGCCAGACGGGTTCAAGGTCGAGGACGGGGGAGCAAGCCAGGGTGACCGCTACCTCTGGACCAAAGCGGATCACCGCAACTTCGCGATGGAATGGGATATGATCCGCGAGGCCGACAGCGGAGGCTCCGACCGGGCCATAGTCGTCTGGCACGTCAACGCGGACGACCCGCGCACCCGCAAAGCCTTCTTTTTGGCTGATTTCTGTCCTGAAATCGGGAAAACCTACCGCTTCCGGCTGGAGGTTCGGGGCGATTCCGGGCGGCTGCTGCGGGACGGACAGGAAGTTGCCCGCCAGCCCGCCGTCTACAAGTCCGACCCGACCGACCACTACAACCTCTTCTACGACGCCCCGCGCCCCGGCGAAGGCGAGTTCGCGTTGGCAGGCCGGGGCGTTTCTCCCCGGTTCGCCTCCAACGGGGTCCTCCGGGAGGGCAGCTCGCTTTTTCCCTCCAGCGGATTCGCTGTATTGCGCCAGCCGCCCGCATCGGGGAAGCTGCCGGACGCGCATTCACTAGCCGCCGTCTTTAACTGCGGGCCTTACGGCGGGGGGCACGGCCATCCGGACAAGCTGAGCCTGGTCGTTTACGCCGACTACCATCACTGGCTTCCCGATTTCGGGAGCTGCGGTTACGACTCCGCCCTGAAGGGCGAATGGACGTCCCAGACCATAAGCCATAATACGGTCGTGGTGGACGAAAAATCCCAATATCCGAGCGGCCCCCACAACCCCACCTGGCCGACCGATACCGCGCATAAGCGGGCGATGGGCCGCATCGATCTCTTCCACGCCGACAGCGCGCTGAGAATCGTTTGCGGGCGGAGCGATTCCGTCTATCCGGGCGTCCGGCTCCAGCGAACCCTGATCCACCTGGGCGAAAGCCTGGTGGATATCTTCCGGGCCAAGAGCCGCGCAGAGCATCTCTACGATTATGCCCTTCATATCGACGGCAGCCTCGAAAAAAGCAGCCTGGCGCTGAAAACTCGCCCCGGCTCGCTGGGCCGACAGAGCGGCTACCAGCATATCGCAGATGCGCGGAGGGGTGAAACCAAACGGCTTTGGCTGTCCGCCTGGCGCAACGATAACAGGCTCTTCCGCCTTTACCTGATGCCGGACGGGCCTTCGGAAGCGGTCGTGGCGCAAAGCGTCACGACTTCCGAAAACGCGCGAATGCCGATGGCGCTCCTCCGGCGCAGGGCCAAAGACGTCACCTTCGCCGCCGCCATGCTGCCCGGCGAAAAGGGCACGGTTCAGCCCATCGAAAACGGGGCAGGCTTGAGGATTCGCACGGCAGGCCAGGAAAGCCGAATATACCTGAAGCCGATCCAGGGAATCTTCCGGGGCGAAACTGCGGCGGTCTTGCGGCGCGGCGATTCGGTTTCAGCGGCGGTTGTGAGCGGTTCCTATCTGAAGGTGGGAGATACGACGATCAGGACGGCCCGGCCCGTTACACTTTTCGCCCATCGCAAGGGCAGGCGGTGGACGATCACGCTGGAGGGGAACAAGCTCGAACCGGTGATGATCGGGGTGAAAAGATACAACCTCAAGCCCGGGGAATCGCTGGTTGCGAGCGATTAGCGAGGAGGGGTCTCATAGGTTGATACGGAACCCCGGTATGCCGATTCGGAGATAATGAAACCGGGGGGAGCCGTCCGAAAGATCCCGGTGGCCCGGCAGGGATCCGCTTGCTCCTGATCTGCAGAACGATGAGAAAAATCATGTCGTGTTTCGCCGGATGAAGGCATTTTTCCCTTCTTTGCGCCTCAGCCTCCTCCTCCGGCTTCCGCACACAGCCGATATGTCGTATAATAGACCGACCGACAGCAGTCGGCGATTGGCCGTGAAGGAGGCTTTCGATATGGAATCTTTGCCGGGTCCTCTTCCGATAGCGGAAGTGGCCTCGCGCCTGGGGCTGGCCGGGGAGGATCTTTTGTCATACGGACCGTATAAGGCGAAAGTGCTGCTCTCCACCCTGGAGCGTCTGGGGAGCCGCCCCAGCGGAAAATACATCGGGGTGACGGCCATCACTCCGACCCCGCTGGGGGAGGGGAAGACCGTGACCACCATCGGCCTGGGGATGGCGCTGAACCGCCTGGGTCATCAGGCGATGGTCTGCATCCGCCAGCCCGCCATGGGGCCGGTGTTCGGGGTCAAGGGCGGCGACGCGGGCGGAGGGCGCTCCCAACTCGTCCCCTTCGAGGATATCAACCTCCATTTCACCGGCGACATGCAGGCTGTCTCGATGGCGCACAACCTTCTGGCCGCGTTCATCGATTCCCACCTGCGCCACGGCAACGCTCTCGATATCGATCCCCTCACCATCGCTTGGGGCCGGGTGATGGATATGAACGATGCGGCCCTCAGGCAGATCGTGGTCGGCATGGGCGGCAGGCGCAACGGCATCCCCCGGGAAAGCTATTTCGACACCACCGCCGCCTCGGAAGTGATGGCGATCCTGGCGCTTTCCCGCGACATCAAAGACCTCCGGGCCAGACTGGGCCGCATCACGGTCGCCATGACCCGCTCCGAAAGCCCTGTCTCCGCCGAAGATCTCGGCTGTGCGGGCGCGATGGCCGCCCTCCTGAAAGACGCCCTCCATCCCAACCTGGCGCAGACGGCGGAAGGGACCCCCGCCTTTGTCCATGCCGGGCCGTTTGGCAACATCGCCCACGGCAACAGTTCCATCGTGGCCGACAAGCTGGCCCTGAAGCTGGCCGATTTTGTGGTCACCGAAAGCGGCTTCGGGGCCGACCTGGGGGCGGAAAAGTTTTTCAACATCAAGTGCCGCTACAGCGGCCTGACCCCGGATGCGATGGTGCTGGTCTGCACGGTCCGGGCGATCAAGGTCCACAGCGGGCGCTACAAAATCGTGACCGGCAGGCCCCTCGACCCCGCTCTCCTGGAAGAAGACATGCTGGTCCTCCGGGAAGGGGTGGGGAACCTGGAGAAGCAGATCGAGAATGTCCGGCTCTCCGGCGTGCCGGTGGTGCTGGCCGTCAACCGCTTCCCGCCGATGCGGAGGCGGAGATCGAATATCTGTGCGACGCTGCCTGCGCCTCGGGCGCAGAAGCCAGCCGCATCAGCGATGTCTGGGCCGAAGGGGGCGGGGGCGGCCTGGA
>JADLDR010000136.1 GCA_020846535.1 Armatimonadota bacterium
AGGGGCGAACGATTTGTTCGCCCTGAAAACGGCCCTACCGGCAGGGCGGGCGATCACAAGGATCGCCCCTACAGGTCAGACCGGATCCGCCAAAAACTGCCCCTTTACTCCAACGGGCTGCTTAGCGGGTTTCCGGTCGGAACGTGCCTGCGGATTGCCTATGAAGCGCCTCAACAACGACGGGGGAACGCCGTCGGAGCGGTTTTCCCACACGGGTCGCAGGCCGGCGACTTCGTGTGGAAGGTGGCCGGGCGTCCCTCCAACGCCCCTGACAACTGGCAGCGGCCCCGACCGTTGGCAATTGTCTTGGACAACTACTCTGTCCATCAGAGCCAATCAGTACAGGCCCAAGGGTCCACATTGGCCGCTGCGGGAGTCACGTTGTTCTATTGGCCCGCCTACGCGCCAGAGTTATCGGCCATTGAGCCGCTCTGGACGGATGTCCGATATCATCAGATACCCCAGCGCCGTTATGATCTGCTGGGGCATCGAAAATCAGCGGTGGCGAGCGCCCTGGAGCGCAAGGCCAAATCGCTCCGAGCCGCTCAGGTCAAAACTGATAACTTACTTCCCACACCTGTTCAGTGGTTGGCCGTGATCTCCCAGCGCCCCTCCCGGACGCGCTGCTTGAAGGTTTCATAAAGCTCCGGTAGTCCTTGACGATCCGGTAGGTGGAGGCCTGGCTCTGCGAGAAGCGACAATCGGGAAATCCGTCCATCAGGCGGTTGACGGTGGTGAAAGTGTCGTTGGTGGTCGCCACTGTCTCGGACCAGTTCCACGGCCGCCCGGCCCAGCGGGGCCAGCATTTGTTCCGACGCCTCCACCGTCTTCTCCGGCGCGGTTCCTGCGGCCAGCGGCTCCCGGATCGAAGCAGCCGCCTTGAGAATCAGATCCTCCCACTCGGAAAGGCTGCCGGGGCGGGCCTCCGCCAGCCTTTCTGGGTATAATGCATACACTCACCGGCTCCTGCGCTTCATTTGGCGCGGCTGCCTGTTTGCCTGCTTGTGGAAAAGCCCCCACGAGACGGGTTAGGGTAAAATGTTCCTGATTTCGGAGGCCGGTTATCTAAAATGCAGGAACTTTTTGATGTCCTTTTTGTGTTAAACCTGAAAGCAGGAATTGTTCTGCACAGAGCGAGACGGTTTCAGTCGAGACGCTTGAAGGAGATGCACCTATGAAAAAGCGGATTCTGCCCGCCGTTATATTGCTGGCCGTACTCGTCCCGGCCACGGTGATGATGCTGGGACAGCGCGGTAAGAAAGTCGATGCCCAAAAGTGGGAGGAGAAACTCGGCTACCATCTCTATGCGCCGACCGTCCTTCCGAGGGGCTTGCGGCCTGGACCGAGCGGCACGCAGCAAGGAGCTCACCGGGTAGTAAGCGATTATATGCGAGGCGACGTCGCCCTCATCGTTGCCCAGGAAAAGCGGAACCCGGAACGGGACGCCTATAACAAAAAGCAGTTCTTCGATAGGGGCGAAAAGACCTCGGTCGAGGGATGGGAGGCCGTCCTGTGCAAAGATTCGCTGGGAGGCCGCCAGATCGTCTGTCAGAAGGACGACGCCCTAGTCATCGTCCGGAGCAGCCAGCTCACCGATGAGGAACTGGTGGCGGTCGCAGGCTCCTTAAAATAGAAAGAGATTCCTTTTGACCCAAAGCGCCTACGCCGCCTGCCAGGATATCCGCGGCAGGCTCGGAATGGTCGTTCCCGCCTGGTTCCCGACCGATACGCCCCAGGAGCAGGTGGAAGCCCTCCTGCGGGCCACCTTGAGCGATTTCGATTCGCTCCTGGAACCCGAGCGGTTGGTGGTGGTCGTGGACGGGCAGGAGCGCATCCTACGCGCCGCCGGTCGGTTGCGCCCTCAGTTGGGGCCGTTTCATGTGGTCTGGCAGGAGGAGAACCGGGGGAAGGCCGCCGCCGTGGTGGCCGGAATCCGCGCGCTCCTGCCAGATCAGGGGCTCGAATATATCATGACCCGGGACGCCGACGGCGACCACTTCATGAACGACGCCCCGCACCTCTTCCGGCTCGGCCTTCAGATGAGCGAAGAGACGGAAAACCCCTGTGTTGCGGTCATCGGACGGCGCACCAGCGTTCACCGGCCCCTGGGATGGGTACGGGGCGAATACGAGTACATCCTCAATGAACTCCTCATCGAAGGCTTCAAGTTCACTCTGGCCCGCACCGGGCATGTGCTGGACACCCGCTATTTCACCACCTACGGCCCCTACCCGGACATGCAGAGCGGCTACAAGCTCTATTCCCGGCAGGCAGCGGAAAAGGCCGCCTCCGGCCTGACACGCGCCCAGCAAACCGAGCCGCGCCTGGATATGATGCGCTGGGGCTGCGAGATCGTGCCGATGGTAGAGATCGCCCTGACCGGAGGACTGCTGGGCGAGATCACCCGCCTCACCTTTTACGACCAGCCGGTCACCAGTTACGGCAAGCTCGACCGTCCCAGAACTTACGGCGCGAAAGCCGCCTGGGCTTTCCGGCGGATGGCTCTTTCCCCTCTCCAGGCCGCCCACCTCATGGCGAACGCTTTTCCCCGTCACGCCCTCTACACCGACCCGACCGGCAGGGAGGAACTCGCCGCTCTCTGGTCTTTCGTCCTCCAGGAGATGGGAGGCAGTCCCGAAGGCCACCGCCTGGCGATGCCCATGTTCTGCTGACGCAACAAGCGCATCCCTCCAGTTTCCTGTCCGCCACACCATAATATGAGTAGGACTGTCAGCTTTTCAAGGGGCGAACCCTTCCCCCGGAAAGCCTTCATATGCGGTGGCGGGACACATTATCCATACGGATCGGGTTGGGGCTGGCGGCGCTGCTGGCAGCCCTTTACGGCGTTTCTCAGGCTGTCGTCATGAAGAGATTTCTGCGGCTGGAGGACCAGGCTGCAGGGCAGAATGTCCGGCGGGTGGAGGATGCGCTGACCACCGCCGTTGCGACCGTGGACAGCAAAACCGGAGAGTGGGCCAGCTGGGACGACACCTACGACTTCATCCGGGGCAGAGCGCCCCGTTATATCCGCGTCAACACGGCGGATAACACTTTCCGGGAACTTCAACTGAACCTGATGGCCTGGCTGGATAAATCGGGGCGACTGGTTCACGGGAAGGCGTTCAGCCTCAGTCGGGACAGGGAAATTCCCCTGCCGGTCGGACTGATGGAAAGCCTCCACTCAGCCGGTCCCTTCCTGCGCCGCCCGTCCCCGGGGCGGAAGAAGGCCGGGATACTGCTTTTGCCCGGCCAGGCGATCATGCTCTCCTGCCGCCCCATCCTCACCAGCGAGGGCAAAGGCCCGGCCCTGGGAACGCTTGTCTTCGGGCGATTTCTGGATGAGATCGAGCTGCGGCGGCTGTCCAATATGACCCATCTCGCCTTTACCTTGCAGCCGGTAGCCGCCCCCGACCTGCCCGGTTATCTCGCCGGTTCGGAGAGGAGCAAGGGGTATCTCGCGCGGCCTCTGGGCAGGCGAACCCTCGCCGCCTACTCCCTCGTCCGGAATCTCTACGGAAGGCCGGCTTTCCTGCTGACTATCACCGGCCCGCGGGCGATCTACGCCCAGGGGCAGGCCACCGTGCGCCATTTCCTGCTGTGGGTGCTGTATCTCGGCCTGGCCTGCGGGGTTGCGTTCCGCGCGCTGGCGGCCCGGCTTGCCACTTCCCTGTGCCAGAAGGAGGAGAGCGACAGCCGATATCGGGCCGTGGTGGAGCAGTCCCATGAAATCATTCTTCTACTCGATGCCCGGTCGGGGGAGGTGCTGGAAGCGAACCCAGCCTTCCAGCGGCTTTTTGGCTATACGCCTGGCGATCTGGCGGGCCTCACCATTTTCGATATCGCGGCAGGCGACCTCTATGCGGTCGAAATCTCTATCGACCGGGCTGAGGGGGATCATCATTATATCGGGGAACGGCGCTACAGGTGCAAGGACGGCGTCCTGGTGGATGTCGAAACCAGCGCCAGCCTGATCGCATCGGGAAGCCGGAAGGCCGTCTGCCTGGTGATCCGGGATATCACCGAGCGCAAGCGGGCGGAGGAGCAGACCCACCGGCAACTCCAGCGGCTGAGCGCCCTGCACGACATCGACCTGGCGATCACGGCCAGCCTCGACCTGGACATCACGCTCAACGTGCTGCTGGAACATGCGCTGAACCAGCTTCAGGTGGACGCAGCTTGCATTCTCCTCCTGAACCGGCGCACCCAGACCCTGGACTGCCTGGCCGAAAGGGGGTTCCGCACTCCTCTGCTCCACCACTTCCGCCAGCACCTGGGCGAAGGCTATGCGGGCCAGGCCGCCCGCGACAGGGAAAGAATTCTGCTGTCCTCCCTGCCTGCCATCGGAGACGCCTCCGTACTCTCTCCGATCCTGGTCGGGGAGCAGTGCGCGGCGTACTGCGCCATGCCCCTGATCGCGCAGGGCCAGGTAAAGGGCGTGCTGGAGATATATCACCGATCTGCCCTCCAGCCGCATGCCGAATGGCTCAGCTACCTGGAAACCCTCAGCCAGCAAGCGGCCATCGCCATCGATAAGGCCACCCTGCTGCAAGACCTCCAGGCGACCAATCTCAGCCTGTCCCTGGCCTATGACGCCACCATCGAAGGCTGGTCCCGCGCCCTCGACCTCCGGGACCGCGAGACCGAAGGCCACACCCGCCGCGTCGCCGACCTGACCGTGCTTCTCGCCCGGGCCTTCGGCCTGCCCGAAGAGGAGATCGCCCACATCCGCCGGGGCGCGATCCTGCACGATATCGGTAAAATGGGCATCCCGGACGCCATCCTGCTCAAGCCCGGGAAACTCACCCCGGAGGAATGGAATATCATGCGCCAGCATCCGGTCTATGCACGCGACATGCTGGCTCCCATCGCCTTCCTGACGCCCGCCCTCGATATCCCCTACTGCCACCACGAAAAATGGGACGGAACGGGCTACCCGCGGGGACTTCAGGGCACGGATATCCCCCTTGCCGCCCGCCTTTTCGCCGTGGTGGATGTCTGGGACGCACTCCGCTATGACCGCCCCTACCGCCCCGGCTGGCCGGCGAAGAAAGTGGCAAACCACATCCTCTCCCGCATCGGCTCCCATTTCGATCCCCAGGCCGCCGAAGCCTTCCTCAGCCTGATGGATTCCCTCCGCCGGCAGGAAGCCGCCTGACCAGAATCCGTGGCATTGCTTCCTGTCTCATTCCCAATTTTTGCCATCTTTTCAAAAACTGGTAATTTTACTAGGCCAACTATCTTGACTTTTAAAATTGCATTTGATACGATTAATTCCAAATAAACTTCGACTCATCGAGTGCAGCGTTCGGAATAAAGTGTATTGTCGGACAGGCCGGGAAAGGAGGGCAACCCGTCGATCATCCGCGCCAGACCTCTGGCGGGATCAGTGGCAGACAATCGAGAAAGGATGATTCCATGATCCGACAACAACAGTTCAGGAGTTGGCTCGTTCTGGCAGGGATGCTCTGCGTTCTTCTTGTATCGGGCCGGGCCAGCGCACAGGTCACTCTCGATGCGATTGTGACGGCCAACGGAACGCTCTTTCACTATGAGTACAGCGTCATCAACGGATTGGCCGACGATCTCTCGATCATCTCCTTCGGCGTGCCGCAGGGCTTGCCCGCCGTCCAAAACCTGGCCGTCCCTCTGGGTTTCCTCGCCGATTTCGATTCGGGCCTGGGATTGGTCTCCTTTCTGGAGGACACTCAGGCATTCACAGCGGGAGGAACCTTCTCGGGCTTCAGCTTCGACAGCCCCTTTCAGCCGGGATCGACCCTCTTTTCCGTCCTGGACGTGAACGGCAGCTCTTATGAGGGCACGACACAGGCTCCCGCAGGCGCGGCGCAAACCCCCGTGCCGGAACCGAGCGCATTGTCGCTCCTTGCCGCCGGCCTGCTCTATCTGCCTGTCCGGTTCCGGCCCAGGCGCAGCCGCGGCGGGAACACTCGCCTGCGATAGAAGGGAGAACAGAGGCCATGAAATTCCGAAGAGAAGCCTTACAGTCGATTGCCTCAGGCGTCCTGGCGATCCTGGTGTGCGCGGCCTACGCCGCCAGCCACAGCGATGCGCCCCTGATCAAACAGGACCCGCAGGCGAACATCACCGATGTCTACGCCTTCATCGGCTCGAAATATGACAATGCCGCCACGAAGGTCTTGAATGTCATCGTCCATGTCCGCCCCTTTTCGGAACCGGGCGACGGGGTGATGTACGAGCGGTTTGCGGACGATGCGCTCTACAGCATCCATATCACCAACCCGGCCACCGGAACGACCCTTCGGCGCTACAACTTCCGCTTTTCCCCGGTCAATCCGCTCTCCTCGCCCGGCCTGAAGAACCCGGACACCATCCTCTCCTACGGGCTGGGAACCGAGGTAGGCCCTATCGCGACGGTCGGGGATGCCCGGCAGAACTACACGCAGGCTTATACCGTCCAGAAGGTTGCCGGGGGAGCGACGACCGCCATCGGTGCCGGCCTGCTGACAGCGCCGCCCAATGTCGGCCTCCGCACGACCCCGCTGTATAACGACCCGACCACAGGCAAAGCCGTCTCGGGCGCAGCCTCATTTGCCAGCCTGGACAGCTACACGAAGCAGACCGTCTACTCCCTTTCCTCGGGCGAGGCGGTCTTTGCCGGGTCGAGGGAGGACGGTTTTTATGCCGACACGCCCGGCATCTTCGACCTGCTCGATTCGCGAATCATCACCCCCAGCCCGCCCGGGTCTTTCGGGCAGAACGGAGGGGGCATGGATGATTTCAAGGGATTTAACGTGCTGGCCTTTGCCATCCAGATCCCGGTCGATTCTCTCCCGAGCAGCGATTTCAACTCCTTCGCTTTCGGGACACAGACAGGCGTGGGCGTCTATGCGTCCGTCAGCAGGCCCCGCATCACCCTCCGCAAAAGCGACGGCAATCCGGTCCATTCCGGCCCGTGGGTTCAGGTCAACCGGATGGGCAATCCGCTCTTCAACGAGGCGCTGGTAGCCCTCAGGGACAAGGACCGCTATAACCGGACAGGCCCGACCGGCGACTCCGCCTATGTCACCTACGCCCAGAACCCCGAAGTGGCGAAGCTGATCAACATCGTCTTTTTCGGTTCGAGCGATGGATCGAGTCCGCTTGTAACGACCGGGCGCACCGATTTACAGCATATCATCCTCGGAACCGGCTCCGGCGCGGATGTGCTGCGGGTCAATACCACCACCGCGCCTGTCCTGCTGGCCGGTCAGGGAGGCTTCAGCCGCCTGAGCTTCATCGGGGGCGACACCACGACAGCCTCCGGCGGCCCCGTGCCTGGGGGCTGGCCCAACGGGCGCAGGCTGGGTGACGATGTGGTAGACGTCGCCCTCACCGCGGTTGCCAGCGGGCCCGCCTATAGCTCGATTACAGTGGTGGGAGATAATGTGGCGGCAAATGACCAGGTGTATAACCAGGTCTTTCCCTATTCGGCCACGCCTCACGCCGGACCGCGCCACAGCAAGGACTCCGGTCCCAACATAGAGCCTTGACAGCGGCCTCCACCCGAAACGGCTGAATATCCGGCACCTTGGGGATCGACGGAATGGAATTCCTACCTCAGGCCACCTGATTCATGGCTCGATTTGCCATGACGTTCCAAAAGTGCTAGGCGCTCAGCCGTTTCGGGAAGGGGAGTGGGGTGAGGTAACCCCGCGTGACCGGTTTATTTTCCACTTGCATTATTCATCACTCCGTCCTGATGGAGAAAACCATGAAATCGGTATCGATTCCCCTGAAGATAACAACCGCCTGCCTGGTGTTTTGCCTGCTGGCGGCAGGTGCCTGGATAGCGCAGCAAGAAAACACCGGGCTGACCGCCGATTCCTCATTGGAGAGCCTTGCGGGCGCTTTGGCGGCGAAAGGCGCTACAGGCGGGGCGACCGCGGCTTTGGGAGCGGAAGAGGCGAGAAAGGAGCTGCAAAGCGAGAGCGAGTGGGTCGCCAGCGGGGATGCGCTCATGCAGAAAGCGAGAGAGACCGCAGACGGCGCTTACTACGGCCACGCGGAGAGGGCCTACAGGAAAGCTCTGGCTCTCAACCCGAAAACCGCCGCCGCCGCTGCGGGGATGGCCTGGGTCTGCGGTTGCCGCCACGAATTCGAGAAAAGCGCGGAATGGGCCAGGAACGCGGTGGCGATGGATCCCCGGAATCAAGCCGCCTACGGGCTGCTGGGAGATGCCGCGGTCGAGACGGGTAATTATGAGGCCGCCTTCGATTATTACCAGAAGATGCTCGATATCCGCCCGGATATTTCGTCCTACAGCCGGGGGGCGCACCTGCTGCTTCTGACCGGAGACATTCGCAAGGCCGCCTGGCTGATGGCGAAAGCGGTTGAAGCCGGCTCTCCCCATGCGGAAAACACCGTCTGGTGCCGCGCCCAACTCGCCCTGATGCTCTTCAACAACGGCAACCTCCGGGCAGCGGAGCAAACCCTCAAGGCCGCCCTTCAGCGAACGCCGGACAATTATAATGCGCTGTCCGCGATGGGCAGAGTTCAGGCGGGAAAGAAAGATTACCCTTCCGCTATCGCTTACTATCGAAAGGCCGTCGCCACTGCCCCTCAGATCGAATCGATGGCCGCCCTGGGCGACCTGTACGCGCTGACCGGCAAAAAACGAGATGCGGAAGAGCAATATGCAACGGTCGAGGCCATCCACAGACTGAACAGGGCCAACGGGATGAAGGGCGACCTTCAAATCGCGCGCTTTTATGCCGACCACGACCGGAACCTGCCGGAAGCCCTCGCCCTCGCCGAAAAAGAGTATCGCGTCCGCAAGAACGTTTATGCCGCCGATACCCTGGCCTGGTGCTACTTCAAAAACGGTCGCTACGCGGAAGCGCGGGAGATGATCCGAAAAGCCCTGAGCAAAGGGACGCCGGAGCCGGTCTTCCTCTTTCATGCCGGAATGATCCATGCCAAGCTGGGGGACCGCTCCGCAGCGCAACAGTCTCTATATAAGGCGCTGAGCCTGAACCCGAACTTCAGCCCCGTTTTCGCCTCCCGGGCGACCGATCTGCTTAAAGAACTCGGGCTGCGCCCGCCGTCTCCGAAACAGGCGAACTCCGGCTAACGAAAGGAACGGGCATGAAACCTGCTCTGAGAGCGGCTGCCTGCCTCATGACCGCCGGGCTATTGCTGAACGGCCTGTGGGCCGCCTCTCCTGCGGCGGCGCACCCGATGGGCAACTTTTCCATCTGCCGCTATGCGCGGATCCGGGTGGATCGAGGCAGCATATCAGTTCGGTACATCCTGGATATGGCCGAAATCCCCGCCCTGAGCGAAAAGAGAGCGATGGATGCCGACCGGGATGGAAAGATAAGCCGGGCCGAAACCGGAGATTACCTCGCTGCGATCACCCCCGGGCTCTGTGCGGGCCTGTCGCTTGCCGTCAACGGATCGCCTGTTCCGCTCCGGCAGGCGGGCGGCCATATTCGCCTTGCGCCCGGAGCGGGCGGGTTGGAGACTCTGAAAATCCGCCTCGACTGGAACGCGCCGCTCCGGCAAAACCGGCATCCCTTCACCGTGGACTACCAGGACAGGAACTACGCCGCCCGGACGGGATGGAAAGAGGTTGTGGCGTCAGCCGGGGAGGGCATTGAGATCCGGAACTCTTCCGTTCCTTCGGAGGACATCAGCCGTGAACTGAGCCTCTACCCGCCAGACAAAATTCCCCTTCAGGTTTCCGGGGCTCGCTTCAGCGCTATCCCTGTCCGGGCCGGTTCTCCGGGAACGCCCTCGCCGCGCCGCACGGAGGCGCGGGATGCCTTGCAGCCTTCCGCCTCCACACCTCGCGATGCCTTCACCCGGGCCGTCGCGCATGGCACGCTGACGCCCGGCCTGATGGCGGCGGGGCTGCTGATCGCTTTTCTCTTCGGAGCTTTGCACGCCCTTTCGCCGGGACACGGCAAGGCGATGGTAGCGGCCTACCTGGTCGGCTCCCGCGGCACGGCCCGCCATGCGGTTTTCCTGGGCCTGGTGGTCACCGTCTCCCACACCGCGGGCGTCTTCCTGCTGGGCCTGGTCACCCTTTTCGCTTCCCGGCACGTCGTCCCGGATAGGCTCTACCCCGTCCTCAATATCGGCAGCGGGCTGGCCGTTTGCGCTGTCGGCGCGAGGCTCCTCTACAACCGCGCCTGCCATTTCCGCGACGAGCATTCCCACCTCCATCCCCACCCGCTCGAGCATTCCCACAGCCACATCCCCAAAGGCCCGGTCACGGCGGGCGCGCTGCTGGCCCTGGGGGTGTCGGGCGGCATGGTTCCCTGCCCTTCAGCCCTGGTCGTCCTCCTCTCCGCTGTCGCCCTGCACCGTATCGCCTACGGGCTGGCCCTGATCGCCGCATTCAGCCTGGGGCTGGCTTCTGTGCTGGTGGCGGTCGGCCTGGCGGTCGTTTCCGCCCGCGGGTGGATCAGCCGCCTGCCTGCCTCCGGGCCGGTTCTGGAGCGCCTCCCGGTAGCCAGCGCCGCCCTCATCACCCTGATCGGCATCGGGCTGATCCTGCGGGCCGTCACTTGAACCATACTCCCTCGGCGGCAGGAACTTCCCCGGCGGCATCGAACAAAAACGGTAAATCCTGACCTTTCCGGGAGGTTCTTGATGCTCAAACACCCGCAAATTACCCTTTCCCGCATCGAGCGGTTTCTTCGCAACGAGATGTCTCCCCGCCTCTGGGAACGCGCCGTTCCCATGGGGGCCGGGGTTTTCCGCCCTCAAGGCTCTCTGCCCCCTGCCAGGGCACCCCGGCAAGCATACACGCCTGTGGAGCCGGGCTTCGCGTGGGGGCCGGTCTGGTCGGACGCCTGGTTTTGCTTCACCGGCTCGGTGCCGCCAGAGTGGCAGGGACAGGCCGTATCCGCCCTCATCGATTGCGGCGCGGAGGCCGTCCTGTGGGAAGGCGACGACCCCAGACAGGGGCTGGATGCCAACCACAGCGAATACCGCCTACTGGACAGGGCCGAAGGCGGGGAAATCTTTACACTCTACGTCCGCGCCAATGGCATGAACCCTCATGTCAGCGTCGATGCCCGGCCCGCCGCGCCTCCGGAGCATCCCTTCACCTTTCGCCAGGCGGCTCTGGCCGTCTACGACCCCGTACTCTGGGCGCTCTACTACGACATGCGCCTGGCCCTCGACCTCGCCAAAGAGCTGCCCGAAACCGAGCCGCGCCGCGCCCAGCTTCTATACGCCCTGAACGAAGCCGTCAATACCTACGACCCTGCCGACCCCGACACCATCGGGTCGTGCGGCGAGACCGTGGCCGCCGTCCTCAGGAAGCCCGCCTGCCCCTCGGCGCATCAGGTGAGCGCCATCGGCCACGCGCACATCGATACCGCCTGGCTCTGGCCCCTGGAGCGGACGCAGCACAAGTGCATCCATACCTTCGCCACGGCCACCCGCTATATGGAGATGTACCCTGGCTATAAATTCATCTGCTCCCAGGCCCAGCAGTATGCCTGGATGAAGGAACTGGCTCCCAAACTCTACGAACGGATGAAAGAGAAGGCGGCGGCGGGTCAGTGGGAGGTGGCCGGTTCGATGTGGGTGGAGGCCGACTGCAATATATCAGGAGGCGAATCGCTGGTCCGCCAGATCCTGTACGCCAAGAGGTTCTGGATGGAGGAGTTTGGGTTCGAAACCATCGATCTCTGGCTCCCCGATGTCTTCGGCTATGCCGCCTGCCTCCCGCAGATCCTCCGGAAAAGCGGTATCTGCTACTTCATGACCCAGAAGATCAGTTGGAACCAGGTCAACAAGTTCCCGCACCACACCTTCTACTGGCAGGGGATAGACGGCACGCGCATCTTCACTCACTTCCCTCCTGCCGATACCTACAATGCCGATATGTCTCCCCGCGAACTCGCTTACAATGTCCGCAACTACAAGGATCACGACCGCGCGCCCCGCTCCCTTTATATTTATGGCTTCGGGGACGGCGGGGGCGGGCCGACCACCGGCATGATCGAAAACGCGCTCCGGCTGGCCGATACCGAGGGGATGCCGAAAGTCACTCTGGAGTTGGCCCGCGATTTCTTCGAGAAGGCCGCAAGCGAGGGCAAGGATATTCCCGTGTGGGTCGGGGAGCTTTACCTAGAGCTGCACCGGGGAACCTATACCACCCAGGCCCGCAACAAGCGCGGCAACCGGAAGAGCGAATTCCTGCTCAGGGACGCCGAATACCTGGCCGCCGTTCGCCCCAACGGGCTTGAGCGTTACCCTCAGGCCGAGATCGAGCAGGCATGGAAGCTGACCCTCCTCAACCAGTTCCATGATATCATCCCGGGATCCTCAATCAACGAGGTTTACCGCGATTCCGACCGGGACTATGCCGAGATCGCCCGGATCGGGGAGAGGGTTGTGGCCGATTCCCTGGCCGCTCTGGGCCAGGCCGTCAATACGGAGGGGCTTTCCCTGCCGGTTCTGGTCGTCCGCTCCTACGACTGGCCTTACGGCCAGGTCGTCTCGGTTCCCCTGCCCGACGGGGCCGAACCGAAATCGGTCTGCTCGCAGGACGGGTCCCGCTTCCCCGTGCAGATCGTCGCAAAAAACGGGCGGCGGTGCGCGGTCTTCCAGGAATTGGAGGTGGAGCCGGGCTACGGCTACGCCGTCTACGAGCTTTCGCCGGAACCGGCGGACCCGCGCTGCCCCATCAATGTATCGGAGCGGCATCTCGACAGCGGAACTCTGAGGGTGGAATTCGACGAGAACGGCCTGATCGAGCGCATCTACGACCATGTGGCGGGCCGGGAGGTCATGAACCCCGGCGAGAAGGGCAACCAGCTCCAGCTTTTCGAGGACAAGCCCCTCTTCTGGGACGCCTGGGATGTGGATATCTTCTACCAGGAAAAGGGCCGCGTCCTGACCGGGCTTGATTCGGTCGAGGTCGTCGAATCCGGGCCGGTGCGCGGGGCACTGCGCTTCACCCGCTCCTTCGGCCTGTCGAAAATCGTCCAGACCGTCTCGATTGCCGCCTGGAGCAACCGGATCGATTTCATCACCGAAGTGGACTGGCACGAGGAATACAAGATGCTCAAGGCCGCCTTCCCGGTCGCCATCAACAGCCCCCGCGCCACCTACGAGATCCAATACGGCAATGTCGAGCGGCCCACCCACTACAACACCAGTTGGGATATGGCCCGCTTCGAGGTGGCCGCCCAGAAGTGGGCCGATCTCTCCGAAGAGGGATATGGGGTCGCCCTCATGAACGATTGTAAATACGGCCACGATACGTTCGGGAACACCCTGCGCCTGACCCTCCTCCGATCCCCGAAAGCCCCGGACCCGGAGGCCGACATGGGCCACCACATCTTCACCTATGCCCTCATGCCCCACCAGGACGAAAGCAAGCCCGGCGTCATCGGGCAGGCGTACCGCCTGAACGCCCCGCCCCGCGCCCTCCTGCTCCCTGCCGGGCAGACAGGCCCGCTCCCCCGCGAGCAGGCGTTTTTCGCCCTGGACGCCGACCATGTGGTCATCGAGTCCGTCAAAAAAGCCGAGGACGAGGAGGCCGTCATCGTGCGCCTCTATGAGGCCATGAACGCCCGCGGCCCCGTCAGCCTGACAATCGCTCTCCCCGTCCGCTCCGCCCACCTGTGCGACCTTCTGGAGCGCGACGAACAGGAGCTTCCCCTCAAAAACGGCGCGGTATCCTTCGCCATCAAGCCCTTCGAGATCGTGACGATCAAGCTGAGGCTGTAACCAATGAAACAGGGGCGGTCCTTCCGATGCAGGGGACTGCCCCTATCTAAAATAAAGATGCAATATTCCACCCGTAACAGAAGGATTTCGGGTTTTCGTCTCGAAATAAATAAAAACTTTTGTTTGAATTAAGTGAGTCCGATCATGCATAAGAAATCCTCTATAGTGATTCTGGGCGTGCTTCTGGAATCGGGGCAGCCCGTTTCGGCGACCAGGCTGATGAAGCTGCTTTTTTTGGTGCGGAAGGAAAAGAGTCTCCAGGACATTTTCTCATTCTACGATTTCGTCCCTTATAAATTCGGCCCTTATTCCTTTGCGGCAGCCCACGATATACGCACCCTAGCGCAACAGGGCCTTCTGACTGGAAATCGCTTCTATATTCCGGCTGATCAGTTTCATACCGCCATGCGAATATATGAATCATTAACAGTGAAGGCGCGAGAAGCTGTCCGCAGTACCGTCAAGCGCCACTTGCCCCGTTCTGACGTCCGGTTGATCGATCAGGTCTATACCGATTACCCTGCCTATACGATGCTCAGCGAAAGACGGCAGTTGCGAGCGCGCCCAACAGCTCCCGTCGCCATATACACCATCGGCTACGAGGGCATCAGTATGGATAAGCTGATGGATATCCTGATGCAAACCGGTATACTCCGGCTCATCGACGTGCGAAACAATCCTCTGTCGCGCCGCTTCGGCTTTTCTCGAAAAACACTTGCTCCGGTTTGCGAACGGCTTGCCATCGATTATATTCATATCCCGGAGCTCGGGATACCTTCGGCAGACCGCAAAGCCTTGTCTGACGATTCGGATTATACGGCTCTCTTCGACCGCTATGAAAAGAGAATGCTTCCCCATCAGCCTGAAGCATTGGCCCGTGTCACACGTCTGATTGAAAATGATCCGAGCGTTCTGATGTGTTACGAAGCGGAGGCAAGCCGCTGCCATCGGGGACGGCTGGCCGCCGCTATCGCGAAACGAACCGATTTACCGATCAAACATTTGGAGGCCCCTCGTTATGGAAGTCAAGAGAGTTCTGATTGTCGTCAAAACTTATCCCTTGCCTTCTGAAAAGTATGGGGAGTTGGTCTGTACGGCTGGAATGCTCCAAGATGGTTCCTTTATCCGGCTCTACCCAATAGATTATCGCTACCGCCCGTTTTGGCAGTGGTTTAGGAAGTACCAGTGGATCGAAGTCCGGGCCGAGAAAAATGATAAAGACCCGAGGAAAGAGAGCTACCGGCCTGACGTTGAATCCATTCGACTGCTGGGCAAACCGCTGGACGCAACAAAACAACTTCGTGAACGCAAGGAGATCGTGCTCAAGAATCCGCCTCATTCGATGGAAGAGTTATGGGATTTGCAGAGCCAGGATAGAACCAGTTTGGGATTGGTGAAACCGAAGGAGGTCATCGACTTCACTGCCGAACCGGATTCCGAAGAGTGGAAACCCAAGTGGCAGGAGGATATCGCTCAACTGCATTTATTCGGCCCGGAGAGAAAGCCGCTGAATAAAGTGCCTTTCAAGTTCCGTTATAAGTTTCGCTGTTTTGATGAACGATGCAAAGGGCACAGCATGATGATTGAAGACTGGGAGGTCGGGCAATTGTATTGGAAACAACTCCAGCGATGCGGCAACCCCGGCGATGCTGTCCGAAGCGTCCGTATGAAATTCCTGGACGAGATTTGCTCTTCTAA
>JADLDR010000137.1 GCA_020846535.1 Armatimonadota bacterium
ATGCCAGCTTTTTCCATCTTTCGCAGGCGGTCCGCGGAGGCGGAATCGGCCAGAGTCCAGTCCGCGCCGTCGAAAGCGTCCGGGGGCAGGCGGAGGCCCTCCTGACGCACGACGGCCAGCACGTCGGGATAGGGAGGAGCCAGCGATTTCACCTGCGTGAAAAGGGTCGGCGTTTCCGTAGGGGCAGACCTGCGTGTCTGCCCCGCATCAGGACTGGGCGAACCTGTGAGTTCGTCCCTATCCGCCTTTTCGGCAATAAAGATCATCGGATAGGCCGTTGCGCTTTGGAACACGGGCAAGTCCCCGAAATCGGTGATACTGTGAATAAGGCAGCTTTCGGCCATCAGGCGGCGCAGTTTTTCGCCGTAGGAAGCCCGGAACCACTTGTTGGAGGAGATGAAGGCCAGCATCCCGCCCGGCTTCAAAAGCTGGAGGGCGCGGGCGTAGAAATAGCAGTAGAGGTCTGCGGTTCCGGTATAGACCGCCGGATAGAGCGCCTTCAGGGCCGGTTTGAGTTCTTTGATCAATTCCTGGCGCACATAGGGCGGGTTCGCCAGGGCGATATCGAACCCGCCCCCCTGGAAGACCTCGCTGAACTCCACCCGCCAGTCGAACCCGCCTTCCCGGGGGCCGGGATTAAGCCACCGGGCGATGGCCGCTTTTTGCTCCCCGATGCGCTTTTTGAGGTCGGGTTTGTCGCCCGCGCAGTAAGGGTCCGCATAGCGGGCCTTGAGGCTCTCGAACTCCTCGATCTGCTGCTGGCGGAACATATCGGGCTGGAGGCCGCCGCGGGGGTCGGGAGCCAGCAGGCTGTCCTGGCGCTCGATCTTGAAATCCAGGTTCGGAAGCGGCTGGGGGTCATCGCCCTCGTATTCCACCGCCAATGAAAGCCACAGGCGCAGGCGGGCGATATTGACCGCGAACTCCTCCTTGTCCACCCCGTAGAGATTGCCCTGGATGATATCCAGCTTGCGCTTGTAATCGTCCCGTGCGCTTGCCTCCTGGGCGCGGGTGTCCAGCAGTCGGGCCAGGGCGTGCAGCTCGTGCAGCATCCCCAGCAGATAGGCCCCGCTCCCGCAGGCAGGGTCCACCACCTTCACGGCTTTCAATTTCGCCAGAAGCTGCCGCGCCTGAGGCACGGTCACCGATTCCGCGTCCCTGCCGCCCACCAGGTCTTCGCAGCCTCCCAGATAGCCTTTCAAAGCCTCCCGGCACATGAATTCCACTACCGGGCGGGGTGTATAATAGGAGCCGGTGCTGTGCCTCTCTCCCTGTGTCACCAGTTCCTCGAACACCTTCCCCAGCATCTCCGGGTCAACGGCAACCTCGATATCCTGTGATGTGCTTTCATGGACGGTGAAGTTGAAACGGAAAAAAAGTTCCTGAAAGACGCAGGGAAAAATCTCGTCGGGTACGCTCTCCCCGGCCTCATCGCTTTCCGTTTTCTCGAAAAGGCCACCGTTCAAATAGGGTACTTCCCCGATCAGCGCGGCGAGTGTCGGGCTGTTGAGGGTCAGATCCCGCGCCTGAACGTTGTTTAAGCCACAGAAGAAGAGTGGCAACAGATGATAGCGGTAAAAATTCTCCTCCGGGTCCCGCCCCTCCCACAGAGCGTTCAGGTAATCCGTCCTGCCGTCGAAGCGGAGCCATCCCTTTTTGGAGAGAAAATGGATGAACATCAGACGGTTGAAAAGCCGTTGGGTAAAGAGCCGCCTGTCCCCCCGGACGCCGCCGATGCGCTCCTCCGCCTGGTGGAAGATGCGCTCGTACGCCTCATAGAACCGCTGGGTGACCTTCTCCACATCGAAGGCGGAGGCCCACCCCTCAAGCCATCCTCCGGTGTCGGAAGGGTCTTCCGGGTAGCGCAGGGCGGGCAGGTTGTAATCGCAGAGCGTCCTCAAGCCCGTTTTGTCCCGTTCCCATCCGAAGATGCTGAGGGTGGCCCGGGTGTGGGTCTCTCCCCGGAAATGGGCGAAAGACACTTCCCGGTAGTCCGGGGTGCAGAGGAAAAGGAGGTGGCCCGCCTTCCATGCCGGAAGCGCAGCGTCCCGGTCCCGGCGGGTTTCGCTCAGCCCCCGCAGCACTGCGCGGAGGGCTTTCCGGGAGAGGCCGCCGATGTGTTCCACCAGAAAGACGCCCCACGGCTGGCCCGTCTGGAAATTGACGATCTGCCTGACCCGCCCGATCCTGCCCGAATCCCCGCCGTTCAGCCCCATCTCATCGGCGTAAAAATCGTAGGTCTCCGGCGAATCCGCAAGGGGCCAACCCAGTTCCGAGCGCAGAAAATCGAACAAACCGGCCTCGCTGTCGATCCGGCTGACGGCATTCACATCGATACTCACTTAACAGACCTCCATAGAACAGACCAGCACGGCCTTTGAGCCTGCCACCGCCTGCATATCGCGCAGGTGGCGGCGCACCTTCTGAGTTTCGATATCGCTCCGGGCCTGCCGCAGAGCCTCTTCGCTGGCGGCGGTGCGGCGGGGAGTTTCGTATTCACACCGGATGAGGTCGGCTATCGCCTCCGCGCCTTCCCGGATCTCTCCGGTCGCGAAATCCCTGAAATACCACCTCAGTTCCCCCACCGATTCCGTGTCCGGGGCCGGGAAGCGGTAGGCGCAGAAGAGGCCCTTCACCGCCCCATTCCCCTCCCTGCCGCTGAAGATGCGGCGGGGCAGATCGCTCAGGGAGGCGTAAAGCTCCGGGCGCTCCATTTCGATCCGCTGCAATTCCAGCTCCAGCTTTTCGATCCGGCTCTCCTGCTGCTCGTACTGCTCGTTGAAGAGCTTCATCGCGGCCTCCGGGTCGTCCGGGGTCAGGATCGGGGCCTCGATGCCCAGGGTGCTGTTGATCCGCAGGATTTTCCCGGAAACCCGTTTGAGCAGGTTCAGCAGGTCGTCCAGCTCTTTCGGCGGCAGGAAATTGTAGATATAGACCTTTTCGTGATGAATGGGTTTGGACACATCCAGCCGCCTGTCCACCCGCCCGATGCGCTGCATCAGGCGAACGGGGTTCCAGTGGACATCATAGTTGAGCAGGTGGTTGGCGTCCTGAAGGTTCAGCCCTTCGGAAAGCACATCGGTGCTGATCAGGATGTCGATAGGGTCGTTCAGGAAAGCGGGCAATTCCTGGGGGCTGCAATTGTAATAGGGCGCGAACCGCTTGATCGCCTTTTCCCGGTCGATCTTCCGCCCGCTGTCCAACTGCTCGATATGAACACCCGGCATCCGCCCCTTGAGTTCGCGGAAGAGGTAGCGGGCGGTGTCCCGGAACTCCGTAAAAATCACCAGCTTCCGGCCCTTCAGTTCCGGGGACTGCAACTGTTCCTCCAGCCGGGCCAGCTTGTCGTCGGTCTGCGGGGAAAGCAGTTGATAGACCTTCGTGAGGACGGTCACCAACTGCGTCATATCCCCCAGGGTCAGGGCGATGATCGCCGGGGTGTCGTAAGTTTTGTCATCGAGCGGCGGGGGAAGCGGCGGGGCGTCGTTTTCCTCTTCGTCTTCGTCGCTGTCCGATTCGATATCGCGGTATCGCTCCTGCTTGTGGAAGAGGGCGGTTGTCCAGAGGTTCGCGTGCCGGCGCTGCCAGGCTTCCCACATCTGAGGCGCGTTGGCCTGCACGAAGAGGGCCATTTTGTTCAGCAGATCCTCCAGGCTGGCCTCGAACGCCTTGTAACTGCTTTCCAGGCGTTTCAAAAGCAGGGTGCGGATCAGCCCCAGCACATTGGCCTGATAGTCGAGGGTGCTTTTGTCCTGCTGCCCCCGCTTGAAGGCCTCCGTGTTGTAAACGGCCAGGGACAGCATCGGCTGCGCCCGCTGGAACGCCAGCTTGATATCCTCGTACAGCCCCGCATACACTTTATTGAGCGAATAGCGGATCACCTGCGGCGTCTGTCGTTCCGGGAAGCAGGGGCGGTTCGCCTCCATCGCCTCCGAATCCATCACGAAGCGGCGGCTTCGCTGGATCAGGATTTCCTTCAGAAGCGCATCGGTCCGGATGAAATCGGACGACTGCGCCTGGATATCCTCCTCCTGCCCCATATTCCGTTCCGCCTCCGTGAAGTGGCGGCGCAGGTTTTGAATGCCGATGGAGGCAAAATGGCGCGGGTTGTCCTGAGCGAAGAAATTGATGAGATTGTAGAGGTCGACCAGGCTGTTGTTGATCGGCGTGGCGGTCAGGAAGAAGCTCTGCTTGCCCCGGCAGAGCCGCATCAGCTTCCGGCAGCGGGTGCGGGAGGGGTTGCGGAAATGATGGGCCTCATCCACAACGATCACATCGAAGAAATCGTGGTAATAGGCGATATCCTCGTCCGGAATCGTGCCGTCCCGCCCGAAATCGGTATGGTTGTGAATCACGATCTGGTCGCGGTAAGCACGGCGGTATTCCGGCTTCAGATAGCTGTCCAGGTAACGCTCCCAGACGCTTTTTCGGGCCGATTTGGGAACGATCAGCAGGGCTTTCTTTTTATGGAAGAGGGCGTTTTCCAGCAGCATCAGGCCGATGAAGGTTTTCCCCAGCCCCACCCCGTCGCACACCAGAGCGCCGTTCCACCGTTCCGCGATCTGCAACGCCCGGTGATACCCGTCGCGCTGGTATTTGGAAAGGATCGGATAGATGACCGATCCTTCCCGCTCCCATTCGGTCTGGCTCTTGTCGCGGCCCAGGAAATATTCGTAAAGCGCCCTGGCGTAAATCTCGAACGGGCGGTACTCCCTCAGGTGGCGCTCCAGAACGCGCAGCACGTCCTCGGAGATATCCTCCGCTTCGCTCCACATCTGTTCGTACCACCGGCGGAGGCTTTCGATCTGGTTCTGGTCGGTGGTCAGGAGATTGAGTTCGATATTCTGGGTCAGGCCCGGATGGGTGAAGTTGCTGGACCCGACCACCGCGAAATCGAACGGGCTGGCCTCGCTTCCGTCCAGAATATATCCTTTGGCATGGAATTTCGCCTTCGTATAAACCCTGGCCCGGATATGGCCGCAGGACAGCGAGCGTCGGATCGCCTCCAGGCCGCGCAGGTCCCCGTCCTTCTCCTTCGCCGCCTCGATGCTTTCATCGCTCTGGCGGCAGACAGCGTTCACCAGTTCGGCGCGGGTGCGCCGGGTCACCTCATCCCCCAGCAAGAGGCGTAATTCCTCCAGAGGCTGCCACAATCCGTCCAGGTCGAGCAGGGAGCCGATTTCAAAATAGCCGGTGGCGATCTGCCACCGGCAGGCCATCGGAAGGAGCCGCTCGAAAGCCGCCAGCACTTTATTGTCACCCCGGTTGTCGAGAATGGTCGGCAATTTCTCAGCCATCAGCCGCTTGATCTCCCGCACTGTTTTGAATAAAACCGTCTATCTCATAACGATATTTGGGCTGTACAGTAAAATTCCTGCCAGCCGGCCTCAAAAATAACCCGAGTCGCCCTCTAACCCGGGATCGGTACCGTTTTCCGCTGTAGGGGCGCGATTCATCGCGCCCTCCAAGGCTGTTGGGACCTTCCAGGCCGTTGGGCGCGATGAATCGCGCCCCTACCTCCCAAAGACACTTCGATTCGGTTAGGTAGCAACTCGGGTTGAAAAACAGGTAAAACGGCTGGCCCATCCTCCATCTTTTCGCCTCAAGAATCCGCTTCCATCGGGCATAATAGTATAGAAGGCAGGCGTTTTTTGCTTTCTCGGGGATGAAACTGCGCGTGCCCGGCGCTTTGCGGGGCGGACAGGAGGTCCGCCCTCTGCGGTTTCGCTATTTTGGAGGAGTTCATGCTACAACATCTCAGTCTGGACAGTGTCTTTCCCGACCCAGATCAGCCGAGGAAAACCTTTTACGAGGACAGCCTGAACGAGCTGGCCCAGTCGATCAAAGAGCGCGGGGTGCTGGAGCCTATAGTGGTCCGCCCCAAGGACGGCGGGTATCAGATCATCATGGGGGAGCGGCGCTGGCGGGCCTCCCGGATCGCCGGCCTCACCCATATCCCGGCCATCATCCGGGAAACGAGCGATGAGGAAGCGTCGGTCGACAGCCTGCTGGAGAACTTCCAGCGCGAAGACCTGAACCCCATCGAACGCGCCCAGGCCATCGAGGGTCTTCTGAAGTTCCTGAGCTGGGATCAGGTCGCCAAGAACCTGGGCGTGACGGTTTCCACCCTGAAGCGCCACCTGGAACTGCTGGAGCTGCCCGACTACGTGCAGGACGATCTGCGCCGTCCGCCCGCCGCCGCTTCGGAGGAGGGCCGCGTCCTGGAGGGCCACGCCCGCCATCTGCTCACCCTTGCCGACAAGCCGGAGATGCAGAAGCGCGTCCTGGCGAAGATCAAGGCCGAAAAGCTGACCGTGGGTGACACGGAAAAGCTGCTCGCGGCCATGGAGAAGATGCCGGACAAGACCGAAGCCTTCCTGCGGGTTCCGCTCGATGTCACCCAGCAGATTCTGAAGAATGCGGGCAAGCACCGGGATCAGGTCCGCCCCTACAAAAAGCAGACCGCCGACCAGCATCTGAAGGATATCGTGAAGGCCGGAAACGCCCTCTGCGACCTGCTGGACGAGGAGATCATTAAATTCCTGACCCCGGAGCAGAACAACCAGCTTTTAAGCACCTGCACCGGTATCCGGAACGAGCTGGACGATTTCGCCGTAATGCTGCGGAAGGCCATGCAGGGAAAGGATGTGGGCTTCAAGGAGGTCTATGTCAACTGCCCCCTGTGCGGCAGGATCGAGCTAATCGGCAGCGTACGGTGCAGCGTATGCTGGACCATTCTGCGCCGTTGCCTGGACTGCGGCAACTACGACCGCACCTACCAGCGCTGCGCCGCCCTCGGCACGAATATCTACGTCTCCGAAGCGGAGAATCCGAAGGACAACTCCCGCTCCTACAAGTGCGCGGACTACAAACCGCGCTTTGAGCCGCGCAAAAGCAAACCCCAGGCCCCCACCAGCGCCAGGAAGCCTCTGGTGATCCGGTAGCCGGGAGCATCGATGTCATTGCGAGGAGCATAGCGACGCGGCAATCTCCAGCGCCCCAGAGGCGCAAGAAGGCTTTGTGCATTGGCGCTATGCTGGAGATTGCTTCGGGCTTCGCCCTCGCAATGACATCGATACGGCTCTATCCTGGGAACCGGGCCAAACCATCCTGCCTTTATCCGTGTGCATCTGTATCAAAAAACAAAGATCCCTGCCCCGAACTGACCCATCCGTAGCGTTCCATGTCCACCGTGCCCGCCTCGGTAAAGGTGACGCCTTCCTGTTCGAGAAGCTGGCGCTGCCTGCGGGCCAGGTTCGGGTCGCGCTTGGAGATGGGAAGCCGGCCTCCGGCCCCGACCACGCGCTGCCAGGGCACATCCGGCGGGGCGAACCGCATCGCATGGCCCGCCTGCCGCGCCGTCAGGCGAACGCTCTCCACCATCTCGGCCACCTGCCCGTAAGTGACCACCCTCCCCGATGGCACGCCCTTCACCGCCTCATACACCGCCTCCGCCCACTCCGGCGGGATAAAATGCCCTTCCCCGTTCAGGATAGTCCGCATGAGCCTCCTTTCTATGCTGACAGGACGACCTATCGGGTCGCTCTTATAACATAACCCAAGTTGCTACCTAAGCAGGAAGTTGGAGTCAAGGTTAAGATGTGGAACGATCTTGGCCGATCCGTAGGGGCGAACCTGGTGTTCGCCCTGCCCCAGGCGATCTTCGGAGGCCTGGGCGAACACCAGGTTCGCCCCTACGGCCTTGTCCGGGGGAAGCTGCACCCTGACTCCGACGGGCTGCCTGGCCCGGTGCCGTTTTCCGCGGTAGGGGCGCGATTTATCGCGCCCCATCGCGATCCAGATCAGGGGGAAGATCCTCCGCTCCTGGGGGCGGGGTGACCTCTCTCCCCTGGCCTGGATGACCTCTCTCCCCTAACCCCTCTCCCCGAAACCCAAGGGATGCGCCGGAGCGCATCCTGGGAGAGGGGGACAGAGGGTGCGGTCATTGACGGCATCATCCCCTCCCCCTGCCCGTTTCGGGAAGGGGGAGGGGGGGGTTAGGTAACGGTCTCCCCAAGGCCCGCCCCCCGCCCCGGCGGGACAGGCAGCCTTATCTGGATACCTACAGGGCGACCCATCGGGTCGCCCTTATAACATACCATATCGCCTGTGCAAGCGAGATTTACCCTACACCTTCCCGACCGTTTGCGGCATTTTGAATCTCGGCAGCCTACTCATCACTTCCTCGATGAGTTTGAGGCCGTCCTTGGGGTTCAGGTAGCAGGTGACCTGTTCGGGCTGGAAGCGGCAGCGGGGAAACTGGCGGAAGACGCCGCGGATCTGTTCCCCGGTCAGGCGCTTGACCAGCTTCAGGATAACCTTATTCTGTTCGTGGGTGATGCCGGCGACCCCGGCTTCCAGGGCTTTCTGGCGCAGTTCGATGATGGTGAGAAGATTCCACACCGGCTGCGGGGGATCGCCAAAGCGGTCTTCCATTTCTTCCTGCAAGGCTTTGAGGCTCTCCCGGTCGCGCACGCCGCTGAGCTTTTTATAGAAATCGAGCCGCACGGCCTCGACCGGAATGTAGTCGGTCGGGATGTGCGCGTCCAGGGGCAGTTCCACCGGAGGCAGGTCGAATTCCACCACCTCCTGCCCGCGCAGCTCCTTCACCGCATCGGAGATCATCTGGCAGTAGAGATCGAAACCCACAGAGGCCATGAAGCCGTGCTGCTCCGCCCCCAGAAGGTTGCCCGCCCCTCGGATCTCCAGATCCCGCATGGCGATCTTAAACCCGGAACCGAGATCGGTGAACTCCCGAACCGCCTCCAGCCTCTTTTCCGCCGCCTCTGTCAGCGCCTTGTGGGGCTTGTAGAGGAGGTAGCAGTATGCCTGCTTGTCGGACCGCCCCACCCGGCCCCGGAGCTGGTAAAGCTGGGCCAGGCCCATCCGGTCGGCGTCATTGACAATGATGGTATTGACGTTCGGGATATCCAGCCCGCTTTCGATGATGGTGGTGCAGATGAGAATATCGTGCTGGTAGTGGTAGAAGTCGACCATCACCTGCTCCAACGTCTCCTCGGGCATCTGGCCGTGGCCGATCACCAGACGGGCGTGGGGGACGAGTTTTTGAATGTGGTTGGCGATATGGGCGATGCTCTCCACCCGGTTGTGTACAAAATAGACCTGCCCGTTCCGGTCCAGTTCCCGCAGGATGGCCTCCCGGATGATCTCGTCGTCATATTCAGTGAGGTGGGTCTGGATGGGGATGCGGCCCTCGGGCGGGTCTTCGATCACGCTCATATCGCGGATGCCCGCCAGGGACATGTGCAGGGTGCGCGGGATGGGGGTGGCGGTCAGGGTCAGCACGTCCACCACCTTCCGCATCTGCTTCAGCCGTTCCTTGTGCGTCACCCCGAATCGCTGCTCCTCATCGGTGATGATCAGCCCCAGGTCTTTGAAATCGATATCCCTGGAGAGGAGCCGGTGCGTTCCGATCACGATATCCACCGACCCGCGCTTCAGGCCCTCCACGATCTTGTCCTGATCGGGCTTGGATTTGAAGCGGCTCAGCATTTCCACCTTCACCGGGTAGGCGTCCAGCCGCTCGCCAAAAGTGTTGTAATGCTGCTGGGCCAGAACGGTGGTGGGAACCAGCACCGCCACCTGCTTGCCGTCATTGACTGCCTTGAAGGCCGCCCGGATGGCGATTTCCGTTTTTCCGAAGCCCACATCCCCGCAGATCAGGCGGTCCATCGGGCGGGGGCGCTCCAGGTCTTTTTTGACATCCTGGATGGCCTGCCACTGGTCGGGGGTTTCCTCATAGGGGAAGGCGGCCTCCATCTCCTCCTGCCAGGGGGTATCCGGGCGGAAGGCGTGGCCGCCGAGGGCTTCGCGGGCCGCATAGAGTTCCACCAGCTCCCGGGCGATCTCCCGGACGGACTGCTGCACCCGCTTCTTGGTGCGCGCCCACTCGGAGCCGCCCAGCTTGTGGACGGTGGGGTTTTCGCCGTCCCCGCCGATATATTTCTGCACCCGGTCGATCTGGTCGGTCGGGACGAAGAGGCGGTCTCCCTCGCCGTATTCCAGCCAGAGATATTCGCGCTCCGCGCCGCCCGCCTCGATGCGCTTGAGGCCCCGGTATCGCCCGATACCGTGGTTGATGTGGACGATATGGTCCCCTTCCCTCAGATCCATCACGGAGGTGAGGGTCAGGCCCTCCCGGAAGCGGCGCTTGCCGCGATAGAGCCGCGCCCGCCCAAAGAGTTCCGCATCGGTGACCAGCAGCATACGGAAGGCGTTGAGCTTCGTCCCGGCGCTGAGGCGGCCCTTGACCAGATGCACCAGGTTGGGGACATGTTCGCCCAGGGGATGGACCAGTGTTTCGACCGGAACATCGTGTTCCCCGAAGAGTTCCGCCATCCGCTGCGGCCTGTCCGTGATGACCGCCATGGTAAAGCCGTTCGCCGTCCAGATTTTGCTCTGTCCGGCTAGGGCGGGAAACCGCTCCCCGAACTTGTCCATCGCCGCGGATTCGTAGGTAACCCTGTCGTCCACATCCAGCCATTCGGGCTGGCGCTGGATCAGGGAAAAGGAGAGGCGCGGGAACTCATGCGCCCGTCGGACGGCCTCGTCGAAAGAGAGGTGGTGCGACCTGTCCAGGGCCAGGGCGTCCCCGCGCCCGACGCGGGCGTTCACGAAGTCATGCACCTCTTCCATGAACCGCTCGAAATGGTGCTGCACCTGAAGCGGCTCATCGAAGACGATCAGGGCATTGACCGCCAGGTAATCGAAGAGTGTGGCGTTTTCCGGGTAGAGGTAGGGCAGATACCGCTCCGCCCCGTGAAACAGCGTCCGCTCCGCCAGGGCTTCCAGGTCTCCCCCCACGTTGCGGCCCAGCCGTTCCGCCGCGTTCTTGTCCTTTTTGCGCTCGAAGGCGGCGGTCTGCTCTTTCAGAAGCTGCCGCAGGGGCGGTAGAGCGGACTGGGTTCGCTCCGGCTCCATCAGAAATTCCCGGACTGGCAGGATGAGGGCGCTCTCGACGCTCCCCGTGGTGCGCTGGGTCTCGACCGCGAAGGTGCGGATGCGCTCGATCTCATCCCCGAAAAAGTCGATGCGGAGTGGGCTGTCCTGGTGGGAGGGAAACACATCCACGATATCGCCGCGCCGGGCCATCTGCCCGGGGTACTCCACCATCTCCACCCGCTCGTAGCCCGCCGCAGCCAGACGGCGGGCGAAATGGTCCATCGGCATCGGCTGCCCGGTTTTGATTGCGATGCGGGCCGCCTTGAAAGCCTCCGGAGGCAGGGTGCATTGCAGGACGGCATTCAATGGGGCGGCCACATGGACGAAGCTGCCGTCGGTCAGGCTCCCCAGGGCCGCCATGCGCTGACGGATGAGGATGGAGTCGGGCCGGTCGGACTCATGAAAGAGGCTGGCCGAGGAGGGAAGGAAAACGACGCCATCGGGCGCGTCCAGGAAAGCCGAAAGGTCATCAGCCAGGGCCTGAGCCTGCTCGTCGCTGCGGGTCAGGATCAGGGAGGGCCTGCCCGCCTTCCGGAGCAGGGCCGCCAGCATGTAAGGCTTCGCGCCCCCGGCCAGCCCTTCCAGGGAAAGCGACTTTCCCGCCTTCAGTGCCTCCGCCGTCGCCCCGAAAGGCTCCTGCGCCTCCAGAAGAGGCAGCAAATGAGATAACGCCATCCTTTTGATCCCTTGCCTTTCTATTTGCCCGTACATACCGAAAAGGGCTTTGGCCCGCGCCGCCAAACCCCTCAAGAACGACCGGTATATTATACCGGAAGGGCGGAAGAAAATCAACGCGGGCGGTTCCTTTCCAGTAGACACAGATCACTCTTTATGCTACAATAGAATCCACTTAAAAGCGGAGGGAATCGAAGATGCTTGTGGTCGGCCTGGATGTGGGAACCGGCGGGGCCAGGGCGGTGGCGGTAGATGAACGGGGGAGCGTCCGGGCGGAAGCCTCCGTTCCGTTCATCGGGGCGGAGGTGGAGGGTGTGCCGCCGGGCCGGGCGGAGCAGCGGGCGGAAATCTGGTGGGATGCCGCCTGCCGGGCGCTGAAGCAGGTGGCCGGAACCATCGGCAAAGAACCCGTCCGGGCGATTGCCTGCGATTCCACCTCCGGAACCTTTGTGCCGGTCGGCCCGGACGGGCATCCGCTTCGCCCCGCCCTGATGTATAACGACAACCGCGCCGTCGCCGAAGCCGATGCGGTGAACCGCGCTGCCGCCGGCCTTAACGACCGGCTGGGCTGCCGCTTCCCGCCTGTCTTCACGCTGCCCAAGCTCCTCTGGCTCAAAGTAAACGAGCCTCAGTTCTTTGAGCGGACGCACTGCTTTCTCCACGCCACCGATTACCTGACCTACCGGCTGACCGGCCAGTTCGTCACCGAAACCTCCAGCGCCCTCAAGAGCGGGGTGGATTTGATCGACGGCCACTGGCCCGCCTTTATCGAAAGCCTGGGCATTCCCGCGAGCAAGCTTCCCCGCGTCCTTTCCCCCGGCGACATCGTGGGGCCCGTATCGAGGGCCGCCGCGGAAGAGACCGGCCTTTCACCCGATACCCTGGTGGCCGCCGGGCTGAGCGATGGGACGGCCTCCTTCCTGGCCTCCGGCGCGGTGCGGGAAGGCGACTGGAACAGCGCCCTGGGGACAACTCTGGTGGTGCGCGGGGTCAGCCGCCGGTTGGTCAAGGACCCGGAGGGGCGGATCTACTGCCACCGCCATCCGGAAGGCTTCTGGCTTCCTGGCGGGGCCAGCAATATCGGCGGGGAGGCCATTAGCCGCCGCTTCCCCGGCAAGGACTGGCAAAGCCTCGACCTCCAGGCCGCCCGCCTGACCCCGACCCGTCTTGTCGCTTATCCGCTGGCCCGCACCGGGGAGCGCCTCCCCTTCGTCAGCGCCAGCGCCGAAGGCTTTGTGGAGGGCCAGCCGGAGAGCCGCGAGGCGCTTTACGCCGCCTGCCTGGAAGGGGTCGCCTATGCGGAGCGATGGATCTACGAAGTCTTGTCCGGCCTGGAGGCCGCTGCGGGCGATACCGTCTACGCCACCGGCGGCGGGGCGAAAAGCCGTGTCTGGCTTCAAATCAGGGCCGACATCCTGCAAAAGCGCCTGGTTCGTCCCAAAACACCGGAGGCCGCCCTGGGCGCAGCCATCGTCGCCGCCTCGAAGACCCTTTTCTCCGGCCCGTCCGAAGCCGCCGCACAGATGGTCTCCGCCGCCGAAACGGTGGAGCCGGACCGGACGGGCAGATACGAAGAGGGCTATCTCCGCTTCCGGCAAGCCTGCCGGGAGAGGTATGGGGTGTAATATGCAACCGCCTTCCAGGTTTGGGCGCGATGCATCGCGCCCCATCGCGATCCCGATCAGGGTGACTGTCCCGCCGGGGCGGGGTGCGGGACCCTGATAGACTGTTACCTAACCCCCCGGCCCCCTTCCCGAAACGGGCAGGGGGAGTGGATGGCGTGGTCAAGCACCGCACAGTCTATCCCCCTCTCCCCGCTTCGGGGAGAGGGGCTAGGGGAGAGAGGTCACCCCTCCCCCAGGAGCGGAGGATCTTTCCCCTGATCTGGATCCCTATGGGGCGCGATAAATCGCGCCCCTACTGTGAAAAACGGCACCGATCCCGGGTGAAGTAACAACTCCGATTAACATATAGCCCTATCGATGCATTCTGCGAGGAGTGCCCTATCGATGTTATTGCGAGGGCGAAGCCCGAAGCAATCTCCGGCGTAACCCTGACGCATAGAGCCTTCTCGTGTATTTACTACATGGCAAATTGCCGCGTCGCTTCGCTCCTTGCGGACTGCATCGATGAGGGCGCTGCTTGTTGGCATTGTGTAGGAAATTGCTGCGTCGCGATGCCCCTCGCAAGGGTGAACCGCATAAGCTATCGTTAGCATCAAGCTTGTCCGTCCAAAGGAGTCTTTATCATGCCTGTCTATACCCTGCCTTTCCTGCTATTGTTAGCGCTCGCTCTAATCGCCGCACAGCCCGCTCAGGCCCGGCTTCTGGCTCCTCGGCAGTTACGGTGTGAATACCTGGCGAACCCGCTGGCGATCAACACGCTGCATCCCCGGTTTTCCTGGGAGGTGCGGGACGCCAGCCGAGGGGCCATGCAGTCGGCTTTTCGGGTGCTGGTTTCGGGCAGTCTGGAAACTCTCCGGGTCGACCGGGGCGATATATGGGATTCCGGTAAGGTGAAATCCGGACAATCCATTCAGGTAGCATATGAGGGCAAACCCCTGGAAGCGGGCAATCGCTATTACTGGAAGGTCAGGACATGGGATCGAGCGGGCAAATCTTCACCCTGGAGCCGGGCCGCCTTTTTCGGGATGGGGTTGCTCCGGCCCGGCGACTGGAGGGCCTTGTGGATCGAACATCCGCAGGAAGACGGTCAGGCCCTGCCCTCGCCCTCCATGCGGAAAGCCTTTAAGGTAAGCGGTCCGGTGAAGCGGGCGACCCTCTTTGCGTCCGCCCTGGGACTCTACGAACTCAGGCTCAACGGCAGGCGTGTCGGGGAAAGCCTACTCGCCCCGGAGTGGACGGACTACCGGCAGCGCATCCAGTACCAGGCTTATGAGGTGACCAGCCTCCTGCGCGAAGGGGAGAATGTCATCGGGGCGGCGCTGGGAGAAGGCTGGTATGCCGGACGGGTCGGCCCGGCCTCCATCGTGCCGGGCGGCCCGGCGCGGGGCATCTACGGCCCTAATCCCCGCCTCCTGGCGCAACTGGTGGTCGAAAGGGCCGATGGAACGGCGGAGATCATTGCCTCCGACGTCTCCTGGCGAGTTACCCGCGAGGGGCCGATCCGCTCCACCGATATCCTGGACGGCGAAAGCTATGACGCTACCCGCCAGATGCCTGGCTGGGATAGGCCTGGCTTCGATGATTCTTCCTGGTCACCGGCCAAAACCTCGCCTCTGACCGGAGCAAAGATTGTCGCCCAGCCCAATGAGCCGATCCGCATCACCCGCACCCTCAAGCCGGCCGCTCTGACCGAACCCGCGCCCGGGGTCTTCATCTTCGATCTGGGCCAGAACATGGTCGGCTGGATAAGGATGCGGCTTCAGGGAAAGCGAGGAACCGCCGTCACCTTCCGCCATGCAGAAATGCTGAATCCCGACGGCACGCTCTATATCGCCAATCTGCGCGAAGCGGCGCAAACGGACCGATACATCATCAGGGGCCGGGGCCGGGAGGTGTTCGAGCCGCATTTCACCTACCATGGCTTCCGCTATGTGGAGGTGGCCGGCCTGGAGCGCAGGCCCGCGCAGGACGATCTCACCGGATGCGTCTTCCACTCCGCGGCTCCGGAGGCGGGCCGCTTCGAGTGCTCCAGCCCGATGCTCAACCGGCTGTGGGAAAATATCGTCTGGACGCAACGAGCGAACCTTCACAGCAGCCCCACCGACTGCCCGCAGCGCGACGAACGGCTGGGGTGGATGGGCGATATCCAGGCGTTCTCCCAGACCGCCGCCTTTAATATGGACATGGCCGCCTTTTTCACCAAATGGGTTCCCGATATCCGGGACGCTCAGGCCGAAGACGGCAGGTTCCCCGACTTCGCTCCTCACCCCTTCGGCCCGAACGAGCGTTTCTCCGGCGCTCCGGCCTGGGGCGATGCGGGTACAGTAGTCCCCTGGCGGGCTTATGTCAACTACGGCGACCGGCGAATGCTGGAGGAGCATTTTGAGGCTGCCCGCCGGTGGGTGGATTATATCCGCTCCCGAAACCCCGGCCTCCTCTGGCAGAACAACCGCGGCAACGATTACAATGACTGGCTGAACGGCGATACCCTCATCCAGCAGGGATGGCCCATCACCGGCGGAGCCGTTCCCAACGAAATCCTCGCCACCGCCTTTTTCGCCCACTCCGCCGAAACGGTTGCGAAAATGGCTGCCGCTGTCGGAAAGGAAGCAGAGGCTGAAGCATATCGAACGCTCTTTGAGGCGATCAAGTCGGCTTTCAACATAGCTTATGTGGATGCAGAGGGCCGGGTCCGGGAAGACACGCAGGCAGGCTATGCCCTGGCTCTGGCCTTCAACCTCTTGCCGGAAAGCCTGCGGCCCGCCGCCGCACGACATATGGCGGAGGGCATCCGCCGTTATGGGGATCATATCTCAACAGGCATCCAGACCACCCATCGCCTGATGCTGGAACTGACCCGGAATGGCTACAACGATCTGGCTTATCAGCTCATCAACAACCGGACATTTCCCTCCTGGGGCTACAGCATCGAAAACGGAGCCACGACGGTCTGGGAGCGTTGGGACGGCTATGTGGCCGGGCGCGGCTTCCAGAACCCCGGCATGAACTCTTTCAACCACTGGGCGCTCGGAGCGGTCGGAGAGTGGATGTACCGGGTGATCCTGGGCATCGAGCCGGACGAGAGCCGCCCGGGCTTCAAGCATTTCACCCTCCGCCCCCGGCCCGGCGGCGGCCTGATCTGGGCGAAAGGACAGTATCGCTCGATTCACGGCAATATTGAGGTTTCCTGGCGGCTGGAGAAAGGAGTCTTCTCTCTGGATATCACGATCCCCGCCAACACTACGGCCACGCTCTACGTTCCCACCCTGGATGCCGAAAAGGTGACGGAAAGCGGCCTGCCGGCAAGCCAGGCGGAGGGGATGAATCTTCTCGGTATGGAGGACGGGGCGGCGGTTTTTGAGGTAGGGGCAGGGTGGTACAGGGTGAGGATGTAGGGTATAATGAGGGGCGGTAAGGAGGATATTCCCTCACAGGGAGCGAAGAATGGCATGGATGGCAAATCAAGCAAAACATAACATATCTTCGGAGGTAAACATGAGCCAGCCAGGGTGTCTTTTGAGCGAGGAACAACTCCGGCAGTACCGAGAGGAGGGGTATACGGTGGTGCGCGGGCTGGTCGGCCCGGAGGAGGTCGCCAAGGTGCGGGCGCGGCTGATGGGTCTCCTGGAGGGGGAACACGACTGGTCGGGCCGCCATTTCCAGGTTCTGGATCCGTCGCGATACCGCAACGCCAGGGGAGGAACCGTGCCCATCGGAGTCCAACAGCCCGCCGAACGGGAAGAGGTTTTCCGGGAGGTTGCCGATCATCCGGACCTGCAAAGCGCGATGTCTCAGCTCCTGGGGGGGCCGGTCAGGCGGTTCACCAACCAGGCCCTCATCAAGAACGCGCAGGTGGATGGTCAGTCTTTCTATCACCAGGATTCCTACTACTGGCGGGTGGAGCCGGAGCGCGGCTGTAACACCTGGATCGCACTGGACCATGTCGACCGGGAGGCGATTGCCCTGGGCATCATGCCCGGGTCCCACAGATCCTGGACACTCACCCAGCACGAGCAGTATTTCGATGAACCGACCTTTCACAGCGCGGAGACAGGCAAGGCGTTCCAGCGGTGGCGCATTCCTTTCTACCGGGTCGACTATTCCAGGGAGGTTCTCCTGCCCATGTCCCCCGGCGATGCGGCCTTTTTTACCAACTTTACCTGGCACCGGGCCGAATGCAACCGTTCCGGGGAGCACAAATGCGCTTATGCGATTGCTTATGTGCTGGAGGGGTAATCTCAGGGCTTTCGTTTGATTTGAACGGTAAAGCCGTATTGATGTCATTGCGAGGAGCGCAGCGATGCGGCCATCTCCAGCGTCCCGCCAACAAACAGCAGCCCTCATCGATCCAGTCTGCGCTCTTCGCAATGGCAGGCAAGTGAAATCTTTGTATCTGTAACCGCTATCGGAGGAAGGGCTACCTTTTATGCCCTCGACGTTCCCGGAAATTCAGGCGGGATGCTTTGCCTGCGCCGCGGACCGGCTGTTCGACGGAGTGGCCGTCCTGGAAAATCATGCGGTCATCGTCGAGGGCAGGACGGTCGCCGGGGTGATGCCTTCAGAGGCCGTGCCGGAATCGCTGCCTCTGGCGCGCGTGCCGGGGACGACCATCCTTCCCGGCCTGATCGATGCCCACACTCACCTGATGCGCTGGGAACTGCCCCTTTTTCTGGCCTACGGGGTGACCGCCGTTCGCGATACGGGCAATGATCCGGATTGGATTTTGCAATGCCGTGCGCAGGACGATGAACACCCTTCCCCTGCCATCCTCTGCGTTGGCCCTCTGCTGGACGGCTCTCAGCCCTTTCATAAGCTCGTATCACGGGCTTGCAGGGATCGGGAATCCGCGGTCGATGCGGTCAGGGAGACGGCGGCAGCGGGAACCGACGGGATCAAGCTTTACGTCGGGATACCGAAGGAATGGCTTCCGGCAATGGCGGAAGCGTCCCACGCCGCCGGCCTGAAAGTGTCGATTCACAGTTCCGGCGAAGGGGTTCGGGCCGCCGCCCGGGCGGGTATAGACGAGTTTCACCACCTGGACGGAATCCTGGCCGATGTCTGGCCCGGCCATCCTCCGGGCTGGCTGAGCGTATGGAGCCTGCCCGAATTCGCGCGCACCCGGGACGCTCAGCGGAAGATAGCCGACGAGATCGCCCGGCTGGGGATGGCCGCCACCCCTACCCTGGCCTATTGGCAGTCTCAATGCCGCCTCCGCGATCCCGCTTTTTCCTCTTCGGAGGAAGCCCCCGGAGTGCCGCCGGAGATGGTCTTATGGCAGCAAAAGCTTTCAGGAAACGGAGTTGCGGCAGACCGGTGGCGCAGGGCGCTGGAAGCCGCCCAGCGGTTCACCGGCTTGCTCTTCGAAAGAGGCGTCCCTATCCTGGTGGGAACCGATACCCCCTGCGGGGCAGTCACGCCGGGCCTGAGCCTCTGGCATGAAATGGCGCTGCTGGCGGGAAGCGGGATGTCTTCCATTGACGCATTGCAGGCCGCCACCTCGAAAGCCGCCGACTTTTTGGGCATTTCCAACCGGGGCCGGTTGGCCTCCGGCTCGGCGGCGGACTTGGTGATCATCCGGGGCGATCCGACCCGGGAGATTCCCGCCGAACCTGACATTATCGCCGTTCTGAAGAACGGAAAGGCTTATCAGCCAACCGAACTTCGGGCAAAGGCTGCTCAAGACGCCTCGACCGTTACCGAAGATCCGTGGGGCATACAGTTTCAGGTGGAATGCGGAGATTTGTAAATGCTTCCTGGAAGGGCAATCGAAGCCGTAAACCCCGAAGGAATCTTCTCTCCGGGAGCGAATGAAGCCTTCAAGTTCGCTCTCGGAGAAAAATCATGTCACAAGCCACAGTGGAAATCCTTTTGCCTGAAGCGGTCGGGACGATCAATCCCAATCTCTACGGCCACTTCGCGGAGCATCTGGGGAGCTGCATTTACGAGGGAATCTGGGTCGGGGAGGATGCGGCCATCCCCAATACGGGCGGGATTCGCGACGATGTGGCGGAGGCGCTCAGGCGCATCAGTCCACCGGTGATCCGCTGGCCCGGGGGGTGTTTCGCGGACGATTATCATTGGCAGGACGGCATCGGTCCTCGCTCTGCCCGGCCCGGGGCGGTGAATATCCACTGGGGCAATGTTATTGAGTCCAATGCCTTTGGAACCCATGAGTTCATCACTTTTTGCCGGAGGGTAGGGGCGGCTCCCTATATCTGCGGCAATGTCGGCAGCGGCTCCCCGCGTGAGATGCGCGACTGGGTGGAATACTGCAACTACCCCGGTGGCTCCACGCTCAGCGACCGACGGGCGGAAAACGGGTCGCCGGAGCCGTTCGGCGTCCGCTACTGGGGTGTAGGCAACGAGAACTGGGGCTGCGGCGGCCACTTCAGCCCGGAGGACTACGGCACGGAGTTCAAGCGGTTCGCCACCTACCTGCGGGATTACGGGACGCCCCTTCATCTCATCGCCTGTGGCCCCCCCGGGAACGACGTCGCCTGGACGCGCCGCTTCTTCGAGAAGATCCGGGTCGAACACCCGTTCCATCCGCCCATGCACGGCTATTCCGCCCACTACTACTGCGGCACGGCGGGAGCCTCCACCGAATACACCGAGGACCAATGGTATCAACTGCTCTACCAGGCCGCCGACCTGGAGCCTCTCATCGTGCAGCAGCGGGCCGTGATGGATGTCTTCGATCCCCGGCGGGCCATCGGCCTGATCGTGGACGAGTGGGGAACCTGGCATCCCACCGAGCCGGGCCGGAACCCCGCCTTCCTCTGGCAGCAGAACACGATGCGGGACGCCCTGGTGGCCGCCCTGTCGCTGGATATCTTCAACCGCCATGCCGATAAAGTGGTGATGGGCAATATCGCCCAGACCATCAATGTCCTCCAGTCCATGATCCTCACCGACGGACCCAGGATGGTCACTACCCCCACCTATCATGTCTACGATCTCTACCAGGCCCACCAGGGCGGGCAGTCCGTCCGCACCCTCATCTCCGCCCCTTCCATCGGCTTCCATATCGGGACCGAACGGCGGGAACTCTTCGGCCTGACCGGCTCCGCCTCCCTGAAGGGCAATACCCTCACGGCTACCCTGGTGAATCTGCACACCGCAGAACCCGTGGAATCCACGCTCCGGCTGTGGGGCGACGCCAAATGCGCTTCCGCCGCCTGCACCGTGCTGGCCCATGAGGATATCCATGCCCACAATACGTTCGAGGCTCCGGAAACGGTCACGTCTGTCGCAAGGCCGGTGGATCTGTCCGGAAGCGTCCTCTCCTACATCTGTCCGCCCGCGTCGGTGACGCGGCTCGATCTGCGGCTCGGAGGTTAGCTCTTTTGAAAATCACGAAATGCGACACCTATCTGTGCGGCAATCCCTGGAAAAACTGGCTCTTTACCCGCCTGGAGACCGACGAAGGCATCCACGGGGTGGGGGAGGGAACGCTGAACGGCTTCGGCAAGACCGTTGAGGCCGCCGTCCACGAGCTGGAGCCCTTTTACATCGGGATGGATCCCTTCCAGATCGAGACGATCACCCAGCGCATGTGGCGCGATGTCTATTCGGAGGGCGGTCAGATTCACGGCTGCGCGGTCTCGGCGGTGGAAATCGCCTGCTGGGACATCATCGGCAAGGCCCTGAACAAGCCGGTCTACGAGCTGCTGGGAGGCCGCTGCCACGAACAGCTGAGGGCCTATGCCAACGGATGGTACCGCGGAGACCGGACCCCCAAAGCCTTTGGGGAGGCCGCCCGGAAGGTTGTCCAGCGCGGCTATACCGCCCTGAAGTTCGATCCCTTCGGAAGTAACTGGCGCACCATGACCCCTGCTGAGGAGGACTTGAGCCTGGAGATCGTGATCGCTGTCCGGGAAGCCGTGGGGTGGAATGCGGACATCCTGATCGAAGGGCACAACCGCTTTACGGTGGCAGCCGCCGTGCGGTTCGGGGAGCGGATGGCGAAATACCAGCCCGCCTGGTTCGAGGAGCCAGTTCCCCACCAGAACATCGGCGCGATGGCGGAGGTGGCCCGCCACCTCAATATCCCGGTCGCCTGCGGGGAAAGCTACTCCAGCAAGCAGCAGTTCGCGGAACTCCTGAAATTCGAGGCCGTGCATATCGTCCAGCCGGAGCCGCTCTTCCTGGGCGGCCTGCTGGCGGCCAAGCAGGTCAGCGGCATGGCCGACGCCCACTACGCCGTCACGGCCCCCCACAGCGCCCAGGGGCCCGTCTGCTCGATGGCCTGCGCCCACCTCAACGCGGCCACCCCCAACTTCTACATCCACGAGACCTTCGATGAATTCAACTACGAGGAGGTTCCCTGGGAGAGCCGTATCGTCAGCGGCGCGGTGGAGATCGAAGACGGGTTTGTTCAGATCCCCGAGCGCCCCGGCCTCGGCATCGACCTGAACCTGGAGGAAATCGCCCGCCACCCCTACCAGGCGCAGAATTATCTGCCCCTCTTCAAGCCCGGCTGGGAGCGAAGATCAGGCAGCTGACCCGTAGAGGCGACACGGTGGGTCGCCCTGCTGTCAAGGGAAAAGAGCGACCCGCCGGGTCGCCCCTACGGGTGAATCTGCGTTGCCTTGCCTATATACCGATCTAAACCTGTAATTCGACAAACGCCCGGATCATGGCCTCGACGTTTTCGGGGGGAAGGGTGTGGTGGTCCTTGCCGCAATCGGCGAGAGGGATAAAGCCCCCTTCCGGACGGGACAGGATGCGGACAAGGCGGGCGGCTTCCGCGCGGATCTCTTCCGGGCGGGCGCAGGGGAGCATCTTCTGGGAGTCGGGGTTGGTGCAGAAGGCGACTTTGCCGCCGAATTCCCGATCTAGCCTGCTTGCGCCGTCTTCATCGGCGGAGCCGAAGACAAGAGGCTGCTCCAGGTTGAGCATATCGGCCCCGATTTCGATGAGGTCCGGGATGATGTCCCACACCTGGCCGCAGCTATGGAAGATCACATCCATGCCGCGTTCGTGGATCAGGCGGAACTGCTCCCGGTAGCGGGGCTTGAAGACCCTGCGCCACATGTCGGGGCGGATCATCAGGGCGGTTTCCGTGCCCCAGTCGTCGTACAGCCAGACGCCGTCGATGCCGCGACCGGCGTACGCCTCGATGATTTCGGCTTCGAAGGCGAAAATCGCATCCGCCAGAAAGTCCACCCGCTCCGGAGATTCGCAGAGATCGGCCAGCAAATTCTCGAAGCCCCGGAGGAACATCATGATCGTGAACCCCGATATCCCCAGGCTGGCGGCAATGTAGCGGTCCGGATATTGCGAAACCACTGCAGCGATCCCTCGGAAGCGGGTCTCGTCACAGGCGGAAGGAAAGCGGTAGCTCTCCAGCCGCTTCCAGTCGGCAAGGGGATGCTCCACCACCTGACCGATCCCCGTTCCGATCAGGTTATCCCAGACGCATCCCCATTCATCTTCGTTCTCCCGTAAAGGCCGCCAGCCGTCCAGACGGCCATAGCCCACCCCGATGATATCGGAACGCTCCGGGTCGCTGCGGAAAAGGAGAGGCAGCCGGTCGGGGTAATCGAAATGGATGGCTCGTTTGACTCGTTCTTTGGAAATCATATCGCCTCACGCGCAGGAACGAAAGCAAGACGTTGGAGCAACGATCCCGCAAAATATAGGGACGGACAAATGGTTCGCCCCTGCGTGACAGGGAATCTGCCCTCCAATACCCTGGCCGAAAAACGGCATTCAGCTCTCGGGATTCATAAGAATGCCGGGATCGAGAAACCCGCAGGTTTTGTGGGATCCATCGCAGAAAGGCTTTTCGGAAGACTGCCCGCAACGACAAAGGGCGATATTCTTCTTGGTAACGGCAATCGGGTTGCCGTTTGCGTCCAGCAGTTTGACCAGGCCCTCTACGATATAAGGGCCGTTTGCCAGCACCTCGATAGTGACGTCAGACATATCGTTTTCTCCTTTTGGGCGAATTCAGCCAACATAGTGTTCGTTCTCCATTATACCGGAAAACCGCTTTTCTGCCAAGTTTCGGCAGGATTCACCCGGCTCGCGGCGAATGAAACGATATCCCAATCGCAGGAGGTCAGGATGATTTGCTTTGTGGACATCGAGCATCCGAAAGCATTCGAGACGCCGGAGGCCCGGCAGAGGCATGTCGGCAGCCGGTTTGATATCGCCCAGCGGCTGGAGGAGGCGTCCGGCGATCTCTGCTACGTGCAGCATTACCGGCGGCTTTCCGCGGATAAACTGCTCCGGCATGGTGTGAAGGCGGTCGCGATCAGCGGCAACAGCACCGACTGGTGGGACTACGATTTCGATGAATTCAAAGAGCTGTTCCGCTTCATCCGCGGACTGACGGTTCCGACCATCGGGTTCTGCGGGGGGCACCAGTTGATCGGGATGGCCTGCGGCGCGAAGGCGGACGCCATGCGCCCTCTGAATCCCGGCGAGGAAGACCGGATGGCCGGCTACCATCCCGGCATGTTCAAGGAGAGCGGTTTCTTCGATGTCGAGATCGTCCGCCCCGACCCGCTGCTGGAAGGCTTCGGGCCGACCGTCAATGTCTGCGAATCCCACTACTGGGAGATCAAGGAGCTGCCGGGCGAATTCCTGCTTCTGGCCTCCACCCCCGAATGCCGCGTCCAGGCGTTTCGCCACAAAGACCGGCCTCTCTACGGAACCCAGTTTCACCCTGAAGCCTACGATGACGACCACCCCCAGGGCCGGCAAATTCTGAGGAATTTCTTCGAAAAGGTGGTGGGTCTGGGGTAAAGGCTCCTAAGAGATGATCTACAACAAAAACGCGCGATGGATATTGGGGATGCGAAAGGGGTAGCAATGAATCCGACATATGATGTGATCGTGATCGGGGGCGGGATGGCCGGGTGCGCGGCGGCGGTCGCCAGCGCGAGGGAAGGGGCCGTAACGCTTCTCATCGAGCGGTGCGGGTATCCAGGGGGATGGGGAACCGCTGCCCTGGTCAATCCCTTCATGACGCACCGGGCGTCGGACGGAAAGGCTCTGGTGGGCGGGCTATACGATACGCTCCGGGAACAGGTGGCCGCCCTCGGAGGGATGCTGGAGAACTCCTTCGATGCAGAGTGCATGAAGTTCGCCTGGCAGGAGATGGCGCTGGCATCGGGAGCGAAGCTGAGGCTCCATACGACCTTCGAGTCGGCGGAGGCGCTGGAGGACGGACGAATCCGGACGCATACCCGCTCCAAGTCCGGCCCGGAAGCCTTCGACTGCCTCCGCCTGATCGATGCCAGCGGGGATGGGGATGCGGCGGTCGCCCTGGGAGCGAAATACCGGATGGGGGACGAGAAAGGGCTGCCCCAGGCCGTCACCCTGATGTTCGATATGGGCGGGGTGGACCTGGCGCGGGCGATAGCCTACGTGCGCGACCATCCCGACCAGATGCTTTTCCCGAAACTGCCCCTGGATGCCGACCCGGAAGCCCTGGCGGACGGCATTATCTCCGTAGCGGGCTACTACGACCTGGTGGCCGAGGCCCGCAAGAAGGGAGAATACGCCGCGCCCGGAGACCTCATCTTCTATATCGGGCGGCCCCGGAAGGGGAACGTGGTTTTCAACACCACCCATGTGGGCGGCATCGATGGGACGAGCGCCGAAGACCTGACCCGGGCGGAGATCGAAAGCAGACGTCAGGCAATGTCCGTGGCCGGGTTCGTTCGAAGGTATGTGCCCGGCTTCGAGGCAGCCTATCTGGTCCAGACAGCGCCCCATGTGGGCGTCCGGGAAACGCGGCGCATCACGGGGGATTACGTATTCAGCGCCCGCGACGTGGTGGAAGCCCGCAAGTTTGAGGACGCGATCTGCCGCCTGGCCTATCCGGTGGATGTCCACTCCGGGGAGGGCGAAGGCTATACCCGGGAGCAACCCGGTTATGCCGGCCCCCAGGTTCCGCCTCCCGGCGACTGGTACGAAATCCCCTACCGCTGCCTCCTCCCCGCCGGGCTGGAAAATGTCCTGGTGGCCGGGCGCTGCGTCTCCAGCACCCAGGCGGGCCACGGGGCCATCCGCATCATGCCCGCCTGCATCGCCATGGGCGAGGCCGCAGGCACGGCAGCCGCCCTCTCGCTCCGGCAAAAAACGACGCCCCGCCTGCTCGACAGGGTTCTGCTGAAGCAGGTGCTACGGGAGCGAGGGGGGCTGGTGTGAGCGGAAAAGCAACCGATCCCGGCCTCTGAAGCAACCGCCCCCCACTCCCCCGCCAGGCTTCAGCGGGGGAGTGGACTTGGGGAACTTTGAGAGACTACTAACCCAAGTTGCCACCTAGCCCGGTGCCGGTGCCGTTTTCCGCGGTAGGGGCGCGATGCATCGCGCCCCATCGCTATCCCGATCAGGGTGACTGTCCCGCCGGGGCGGGGGGCGGGCCTTGGGGAGACCGTTCCCTAACCCCCCCTCCCCCTGCCCGAAACGGGCAGGGGGAGGGGATGGGATGGTCAAGTACCGCACCCTCTCTCCCCCTTTCCCCGGAGGCGCTCCGGCGCATCCCTTCGGTTTCGGGGAGAGGGGCCAGGGGAGAGAGGTCACCCCTCCCCCAGGAGCGGAGGATGTTTCCCCTTCTCTGGATCGCGATGGGGCGCGATGCATCGCGCCCCTACCCCGCATCGGTCGCAATTCGGGTGGTAGCAACTTGGGTTGCTGAGAGAACGCACGCTCTAAGCCCCCCCGAAGCCGGGGGGGTGCTTTTCCAGCAAGGAGTGCTTTCCCAAGGAAAGCCTGTCCCCTATCCCATCCCTCTACTCGAACATCCCCGATACGATCACTTCGGCCTCTTTGATACGGGCGAAGCGGTCCCGCGCCTGATCGATCTCTTTGCCGAAGGCGTCCAGGCGCTTTTTCATGTCCTCATCGGTTTTGGATTCCAGCCAGACGCGGCGCAGGATGCCCTCGAAGGTGTCCTTGCCTTCCAGGTTGCCCAAAATGAGGTCCAGTTCGCCCACCACCAGCTCGAACATCCGGATTTTGTTCGCCAGCAAATCGAGGATATAGGACTCGATGGTGTTCTGGGCCGCCAGGTTGAAGACGAAGACCTCCCGCTTCTGGCCCAGCCGGTGGATGCGCCCGATCCGCTGCTCGATCAGCATGGGATTCCAGGGGAGATCGTAGTTGATCATCACATTGCAGAACTGGAGGTTCCGCCCCTCCCCGCCTGATTCGGTGCTGACCAGCGCCTGCCTTTCCTCGCGGAAGGCGCGGACAGCCTCGTTCTTCTCGGCAGGCGTCAATCCCCCGTGGTAAAGAACCGCCCTCACCCCTCCGGCCCGAAGCGCCCCGGCGATCAATCGCTGGCTGGCCGAAAACTCGGTAAAAACGATCACCTTGTCCTGCGCCTTTTCGACGATCTTGCAGACGGCCTCCACCTTCGCTGCGGAGGCCGCGACGCGCGCCAGGCCGGACAGTTCCTGAAGGCGTTCCAGGCGCTCCCCGGACGCCCTTCCCTGCGCCAGCTTGTCCAGAGTGCCGAGGGCGGCTGCCGGGCTGCTGCATACCTCCCTCTGGAGCAGGCTCAGGGTCAGCAGGTCGGTGGCGGAAGGCTTCTCCTCCCGGATGAAGCGGGTGACGGCGGTATAAAGCGACCATTCCGCCGGGGAGAGCTTTACCCGGTAGGTGTAGGCCGTCCGGGGAGGAAACTTGACCGAAACCGATGCCCTGCGGTTGCGGATCATCGCCTCGGACAATAGCCCCTTGAGTTCCGCCCAGTTCGCCGGCTTCAGCGGGTTCTGCGGGTTCACGTACCGCTGTCGGAAGGCGCGGTAGGTCTTGAGGAGGCCCGGATTGAGAAGGGTCACCAGGCTGTAGAGTTCCGAAAGGTCATTATGCACAGGCGTGGCGGTCAGGAGGAGCATATACTTGCGCCGGATTCGGTTGACGAAGCCCCACGCCTGGGAGCGCCGGTTCCGCAGGCGGTGCGCCTCGTCCACCACCAGAAGGTCGAAGCTCTGCGCGTGAATCTTTTCCGCATTTTCGGGCCGCTTCGCCAGATCGATGGAGGCGATGAGCCTGTCCCCGCTCCAGTCCCCGCTGGAAGATCCGATGGCGAACTCCTCGTCGAACTTGGAGGCCATCTCCTCCTGCCACTGGAGCGTCAGGGAGGCGGGTGCCAGGATCAGCGCCTTCCGCGCCAGCCCGCGCATCAGGAGTTCCTTCATGACGATCCCCGCCTCGATGGTTTTCCCCAGGCCCACCTCATCGGCCAGGATCGCCCGGCCCCGCATCCTCCGGAGGGCCGTCAGAGCGGCCTCGATCTGGTGCGGGTACTCCTCGATCCGATTCCCCTCCAGGGAGATAAGCTGCTCGAAGCCCGGAGAAAGCGCTAGCCGCTCCGCCTCCACTCGCAGCCTCAGCCATTCGGTCGGCTCGAACCGCTCGCGCTTCATCCCTTGCAGCAGCCGTTCGTAGGCCCCTTCGTCGAACAGTACGACCGGCTCAGCCACCGCCCCCTCCCGTCAGATTCCGCACCTTCGCCACGGCCTCCGCCTCCGCCTCCGCTTCCAGCGCCCTGTCCGCCAGGAAATCCAGCGCCACCCGCGCCGGCGACTGCCCCGCCTCCAGCATCGCCCGCTCCAGCGCCAGCCGGGCGTCCGCGCTCCGTATCCGAGCTGTCAGCGCGTCCCGCTTTCTCTCCAGCGCCCTCAGCACGTCCTCCATCTCGGCCAGGGACCGGGCAGCCACCTCGATCTCCGCGCCTGCCGCCCCTGAGTTCCCAGCTTTCTCTCTCGCCCTCTCCGCAGCTACCAACTGAAGCCGCGCCTCCGTCGTCTCGCGCCGGAACCGGACCACCACGGCCTCAGCCAGTTCCTCGGGTCTCATAGCCTGCCTGCGCTGAAATAACTTTAGAAACCATCCGAACACATGGCGCTCCTGTTCTCGGACTGACAAACATTCATAAAATCTCACCCATCCCTTCGGCGCGGACGCGCTATTCTCCTTCGCCCCTCCGGGGAGGAGATGCCGCTTAGGATGGCAAATATATTTTCTAAATTCATTTCGACGGAGGTTCGCATGAAATACTGGCTTTCGGCTCTGGCCGCTCTGACCTGCGCGGTCGGGGCGCAGGCGGATTTGCATACGGAGACCGTGGAATATAGGCAGGGGGACACCGTGCTGGAGGGCTATCTAGCCTACGATACGGCGGTGGAAGGCAAGCGCCCGGGGGTGATGGTGGCGCATGAGTGGATGGGCCTCGGCCCTTACGCCAAAAGGCGGGTCGACCAGTTGGCGAGTCTCGGCTATGTCGCCTTTGCGGCGGATATCTACGGCAAAGGGATCCGCCCCACGAACCGGGAGGAAGCGGCGGCGCAGGCCGGAAAGTACCGCAAGGACCGCCCCTTGCTCCGCGCCCGCGCCCGGGCCGGCCTCGATTTCCTGAAAAGCCATGACCTAGTGGACAGCAAGCGGGTCGCCGCTATCGGCTACTGCTTCGGCGGGGGAACGGTGCTGGAGTTGGCCCGGAGCGGCGCGGACCTGGCCGGGGCGGTCAGCTTTCACGGCAATCTCGACACCCCCGACCCCGCCGACGCCAAAAACATCAAGGCCAAAATCCTGGTCCTGCACGGAGCCAACGACTCCGCCGTGCCGCCGGAACAGGTGGCCGCCTTCATGGACGAAATGCGAAAAGCCGGGGTCGACTGGCAATTTGTCGCCTACGGCGGCGCGGTACACAGCTTCACCAACCCCGATTCCGGCAGTGACAAATCCAGAGGTGCCGCCTATGACGAAAAGGCCGACCACCGCTCCTGGGAAGCCATGAAATCGTTCTTTGCGGAGCTGTTCAAGCAGACGTAGCTTCCGAAAGGCATACACGGCAGGGGCACGGAAACCCGCGCCCCTGGCTTTACCTCTCCGCCTCTTTCCCTCTCTTCTCCCTTTCCGACCGGAACAGCCCGTACATCGTCATCACGAAAAAGAGGGCGACGGCAACCAGAAGCGCCTGGCCGATCCGGCTGCTCCAGGGCTGCGGGCGGGGCTCGGAAGGCGTTTCGGCCTGAGGCGTCGGTTTCGCTTCGGGCCGGGCGGCCTCTTCCGGAATCTCTGTCTTGGGGGCCGGGGCCAGCGCAGGCTCCAAAGGCGGCCCGGGCGGGGTCTTCAATGTAACCGCCTCATCTCGCCCGCCCTGGCCGGAGGTGGCGGTCGGGACCTGGCGGGCGCTGCGCTGCTGCGCTTCCAGCTCCTGCAGGGTGGGTCTGGCGACAGGGGCGCTCAGCACTTCGGGGGGCAGCTTTTCATGATAGATGGCATGCGCTCCAGGGGCGGCCCAAAGCGTTATCAGGCAGAAAGCGGAGAAATAGACGGATTTCATGATTATAGCTCCTCCCAGGACAGCGTTCTGAAGTTGGGAGTCCGGGGCAGTTGAATATCGATCAGCGGCTGGCCGTTCAAGGCCCGCTCTTTGATGCGGTTGTCGTAGTTCATCTTGAAGGGCGTGCTGAACAGCACCATCGCCTCGTCCTTGGAGATGATGGAGCCGTTGAACTCGACTCCGCCCCCTCCAGTTCCGATATTGCCACCTCCCAGGAAGTTCGTATAGAGGACGGCATCGATCTGGCTGACCGATTCAGAGATGCTGTTGATATAGGTATCCCCCAGAAGAGATTGATAACGCATCGTGTTGCCCTGATCTTTTTCTTTGGCGTTATAGGCCGGAATGAGGTTCCCGTCATCGTCGTAACGCGCTTTGGTGAACGGGGGCGTCATATATTTGAGCGGGTAGTCGTTGGTGAAGGTCTTGGTATTCCCCATGATGATGCTGGCCCGGGCGGCCAGAGCCAGGATGCTCTTTTTCTCATTGGCCTGGTCGATGGCAACCGGATCGGAACCCTTGAAGTCGGGCGGATTCGCATAACGGACGCTCCCCACGATATGCACATTGCGCCCGGTATAGATGGTCCCCTGTCCCTGCACGTACCCTTTGATGATGCAGTCTTCGCTGACCGTCACCGGGCCGTGAATCTTGATTGGTTTCGTGCTGGTTCCGATCAGCGTGGCGCTCCCGTTGACTACCCCGTTGTTTGAGAGGCGTACGTATTGGGTTCCGTCCCACACCTCCACGTACGCCCCCTGGCCGTAGCCGGAGTTCGCCGTGCCGTCCAGGAAGGTCTGCTTGCCGTCCACATAGTTTGTGGAAAGATCTTTGTAGTAGTTCAGGTCGGAGAGGTCGGGCATCGGAAGCTCTTCCATCGGCGTGGGGTCCAGCATTGTCCCGCCATAGCTTTTGGTTCCGTTCACATCCCCGATCACCGCCCCGGCGGGCCGTCCGTTCACGTTCTGGCCGTCCTTGTCGTAAATCAGCTCTCGCCACTGCTCGTACTGGGCCGATCCCCGCGCCCCGTGCAGGGCCGGGTCGTAAGCCTGACGCGCCCGCGTGCTGGCAACCGAATTATAGAAGGCGTTCGTCCACTGGGTGGGGGTGATGTTTACCAGGCCCGGGGCCGCAGGGATGAGCTTGTCGTTGGGGCTGGCGTAAACGCTTCCGTTGATGGTGGGCGTGCCCCCGGAGAAATCGAAGTTCCCGTTGGCCCTCATATCCCCATTCACGATGAGGGTAGAGGCATTGAACCCGTTCATCCACCCGTAGTTGTTGACGAAATAGGCATAATCGAAAACTTTCGAGCGATCCAGCCCGAAGTATACATGATAGAGAACGGTTTTCTCCGGTTCGTCGCCGTCCCTGTGCCCGTCATTATCATAATCCACCCATCCGGTCGAGCGCAGGGTGATGTTGCGCCCGTACCCGTCCGCCGACACATCGTACCCTACGACCGCAGCCTCATAGCGGCCCAGTTTCGGCAGCCCGAAAGCCAGAAGATTCCTCGGGCTTTCCGAATCGGCATCAAGGCAGGCGGTGTCCAGCCCGTCGAAGCGGTGGCTACGCTTGAACTCGTGCGCCATCGAGGCCATCGAGGCGCTGACGCCCGCCTCCGCGCATTCGAGCGCCTGCGCCATATCCTCCTTGCGGCGAACCTGCACGATCTGATGAGAGGACATCTGTAAAAACACCATCCCGAACGCAAACACCGATGACATCACCACCAGCATCATCGGCAGCGCGATCCCGGCTTTCGACATCCAAACCTTTTGCTTCCGCACTTTCATATGAGGGCTCCTGTGAGCGATATGAAACCCACCCTGTCCGCCCTGCCGCTCACGGCAGGAAATTCCGGATCAGCACCCGTTCTTTCAGACGGGCATTGGCGCAGGAACTTCCCAGGTTTCGGCGGACGGTCAGCTTCACCGCCACCACCTGCACGCCCGCCACCGCGTTCTCCAGGGTGAAAATGCGGTAGGTGCTGCCCGTTTCAGGATCGGCTGTCGGCACATCCTTCAGGACAGGACGGCCCCAGTCGGTTCCTATTAAATCGCCGTTCGAGAGGTAGAGCCGATGCCCGGCGTCTGCGGCGAGAGGCAGCAGGTAGTTCCCGTCGACATCCCTGAGGGGCAAATAATAGGTGATGCCCAGGCCGTTCCCGTCCACGGCGACTCCCATGGACTGCCGGAGCGCCATCGCGACTTTCTGCATCGCCAGGTTCATATCGCTGTCGGCAGCGGTTTGCTCGAACCCTTTGATCCCGTGACTGCTGGCGCTGACCAGAAGCGTCATCCCCGAAATCGTGAGCAGGGACATCACCCCTACCGTCACCAGCGCCTCCGCCAGCGTCACCCCGGCTCTGGAGCGTATGCGTTTCATCCCGATCCCCTTCCAACGGCATGTGTTTGCATGATGAGGCTACGGCTCAAATTATCCTGCAAGCATCTGTCGTCGCTACAGATTGTGAATCAAAGTCGTCAGCGATACTTCCTGCTGCTGGTTTTTTCGGTCCCGCCATCTGACCGTAACCGTCACTTCCCGCAGGTCGGCTCCGGCATCCGATATCGCAATGGAACCTGCTCCCTGGGGCAGTATGTTCGATACGCTGTCCCCGCCGGCGCTGTCCGCGGAAGTGAAAGAAAACGGAGATACCGTCGGGGTGCTATCGATCCAGCCCAGCCCTTTCAGGGAGTTGTAGGTCAAGTTCTTATACCCGACCCCTCGCAGCCCTTCGATCTGCTTGGAGGCGATGCTGGCTGCCTGAGACCGCTCCGAGGCCATTCGCCTGGACAGGATCGCCATCGGAAAGGCGCTGCCGAAAATAATCGCCACCACCCCGAGCAAAAACATGCTGTAGAGCGCTTCCAGGAGCGTCAACCCCGACCGGGACTGTCCCCGATAGATAACCCTCCCCATCCTCACACCCCTTCTCGATAATGGCCGGAACTTTCGCCTGACTGCCCGGGCGGAGCCGCCATCCCAGCAGTGCGAGGAAGGTGGCCTGTTGTCCCAAAGCGAAAATCCCTCTATAGTATTTGGGTTATTCCACAGATACCTGGCAAATTAACATATTATCGTCAGGGCTCTCGCTTGCGGGGCCATGGCAGGCGGCCGGTAGGGCAGACCTGTGTGTCTGCCCCGCTCTATTCCCCCGATCCAGTGTGTACACATCGGTGCGCCCCTACCCGAGCAAGAACCCTGATCATATCGCATTTTGGCCTGTCCTATACCCGCTCGCCACTCGAATCGGGAGGCTTTTCAATTGCTTTCCGGGAAATGGTTGTGGTATACTCAAAACCGGAGAAAGGAGGCGAGTGGCATCGAAACACTCTCCCGGGAGTCGCCGCCCGGTCGGGTCGGCCCGTCCCTGACGGAATCCCGCTATCGCACGGCTTTCTGGATCATGCTCGTCGCCAGCGCCTTTTTCCGGCTCTGGTACGCCACCCGTGTAGAACTCCATCCCGATGAGGCGTATTACTGGCAGTGGTCTCGCCACCTGGCCGCGGGCTATTACGACCAGGGGCCGATGATCGGATGGGTGATCGCCTTTTTCACCCGCCTCTTCGGGCACAGCGAGCTTTCGGTCCGCCTGCAAGCCGTTTTGACGACTTTCATGGCCGTCGCGATCATGCGCCTCCTGGCCCTGCGAATTTACCGGAGCGAGCGAGCCGCGTTTCTGGCCGCCTTCTTCGCTACCGTTGCCCCGCTCTATTTTATCGGCGGCATCCTGGCGACCTACGATACGCTCCAGATGCTCTTCTGGTCCGCCACCCTGCTCTGCCTGGTGCATTTTTTCCAGTCGGAAAAGCGCGTCTGGTGGCTCTGGACAGGCATCGCCTTCGGGCTGGGGCTGCTCAGCAAGTGTACGATGACTTACCTGCTGCCGGTCGTCGTTCTCACTCTCCTGGCCGTCCCTCGAATGAGGCGCTGGCTCGTGCGCCCTGAACCTTACCTGGGGCTGCTTGTCGGGACACTCGTCTCCCTGCCCTTTATCCTCTGGAACGCCCGGAACGACTGGGCCACCGTCCAACACCTTGCTATCATCGGCACCAAGACCCCTCGGACGCTCCTCCCTATCGGATTGGCCGGCGATTTTCTCGCCTCGCAGTTGGTCGTGCTGACCCCGTTTCTGGGCATTTCGGCGGTAGTTGCCTCCGTGCGAGAAGCCCGCCGTTCCCTGAAAGAGCAGGATCCCGGCCTCCTGATCCTGGCCCTCGCCTGTATTCTTGTCCTGTCCGGTTTCGTGCTGCACAGCATGCGTTCCAAGATCGAAGCCAACTGGCCCGCAACGGCCTATTGCACCGCGTTCGTTCTTCTGGGCGGCTCGCTCCACCGCTTTTTCGCCGATTCCCCCTCGCTTGCCCGGCGCAGGCGCGTGGCGGCCTATCATGCCTTTTCCGCCTTCTTCGCGGCTCTGCTCCTGGCGCTGACACTTTTTCCGGGGATGCTGAAACCGTTCGGGGTGGTTCTGCCTGCCAAAGCCGACCGCTCGAACGATCTCTACGGCTGGAGCCTCCTGGCCCGGGAAGCCGAACGCTACCGCCGGACCATGCCGCACCCTGCCTCGACCTATCTTTTCGGAAGCTCCTACCAGATCGCCAGCGAACTGGCCTTTTATACCGGGCAGGAGACCGCGCATCTGAGGATCCCTGGCCGCAGGGTTGCCGGTTACGACTACTGGAACCTCCTGGCCCCCCGGACCGGTCAGGACGCTCTTTTCGTGGAAGAGATCGAGGCCGAGAACCCTCCCCCGCCCGCTCCGGGCAGCCGGGTTGCCTGGAGCGATCCATTCGCTGCGCCCGGGGATATCGGCTCCTTCCTGGCTCCTTATTTCAATCGGGTGGAATCCGGCCCGGCTATCCATATCTACCGGCCCGAACTCTACCGGCAGCCGGTCCGCAGCTTCAGATTCTACCGTGGTTTCGGCTTCAAAGGCTACGGGGCCGCGCTTGAGGAGGCTCGTTGATGTGCCGACAGTGCCGGAAGCCGGGCAAGGGCTTTACGGACCGCTATATCGTGCGGCCCCTGAAAAAGATGGGGCGCGATCTGGCGGTGAAGCCAGTCATGCGCGCTCTCTTCGGTCGCCGCCTGCCCCATGCCGCGCCGGGCATCCTCTATATCGATACCCATGTCCACACCTGTTTCTCCCACGATTCCTTCGCCGATACGGAGCAGGTCTTGATCAACGCCGCTCGCAGGGGCCTGGACGCCATTGCCATCACCGACCACAACGAAATCCGGGCGGTTTCCTATGCCCGCCAGCTTATCCCCCGCCTGAAAGAACAGAGGCTTCTCCCGCAGCACTTCCTGCTCATCCCGGGGGAAGAGGTCTCGTCGGCGGACGGGCATATCGGCGCTCTGTTCTGCGAGGAGTTCATCCCCCCGGGGCTGCCTGCCGGGGAGACAATCGAGCTTATCCGGCAGGCGGGCGGCCTGGCCGTGGCGGTGCATCCGTTCGGCCGCTCCGCCCTGAAAGAAAAGTGCCGCGTCTTTCCGTTCGATGCGGTGGAATTGTATAACCAGTCCATCCTCATCCCCGGCGATGTGGCCCGGACCCTCGCGATCTGCCGGACCCCCGAACTGGCCCGCCTGCCCCGTCTGGGGGCCAGCGACGGCCACAACGAACGTGATGTTGGGGCCAGCTACACCGCCGTCGCCGTCACCGAGGTCAGCCTGGGTGGGCTGCGCGAGGCTATCGAGGCCGGGCGGACTGTCCCGCAAACCTGCGGCCTGACCCGTTTTCTGCTGGCCCTGCACCGGCTCTCTCTCGCTTCCTGGCGCAAGTCCGCCTTCCCCTCGGGCAGCGCCGCTTCCTGCCCCGGCGCTGCGGCTGAAGACCTCAAGGACTGACCGCTGTTTCCTGGTAATTTTACCGGTTTTCACGTTTTTTTTGGTTCTATATCTTCCGCTCGCTTGCTTTCTCCCCTACAATATATAGGGCGAACTTGGATTATAGCCCTCGAAACCGCCATTCCACCGGCGCAAACGAGGTTGACAAAGGGTGGAGGTTGTGATAGAATACGCGGACTCAAAGGAAAGGGGGAAACAGGCTTATGCCCGGAAGTATCCGGGCGGCGCAGTTGTGGGCCGCCATCGCCGTTTTCGGCATGCTGACTTGCAGCGGGCTGTATCTCAGCCCGGTCACCGCTCGCAGCGAAGACGCCGCCTCGAACGCTCCTGCGGCAGCTCCGGAAAATTCGCAAGAGCCACCGAAAGCTGCTGCCCCTGCCTTCAGCGATGAGACCCGTATCGTTACGGAAACCGAAACCGTTTCCCACGGCATGAAGCTCCTGACCAGCCCGAAGCTGCGGCAGGGGCTCAGTATCGTCAAGCAAGAAGGCCGTAAAGGCATAAGAAAGCACGTTTACCGCGTCGTCTTCCGAGACGGCAAGGAGGTATCCCGCACCCGAACCAGAACGCAGTGGGCTGTCCGTCCGGCGGACCGGATCATTATGGTCGGCGCTCAGAAAAACCTGCCCTCCCGCGGCTTCTTTTCAGGCCGTAAAGTGCTGGACATGATCGCCACCGGCTACGATCCCGGCCCGAAAAGCTGCGGGCCGCGGGCCACGGGGCGTACCGCTCTCGGCCTGAGGGCCGGTTATGGCGTCGTGGCCGTCGATCCCCGCTACATTCCTCTGGGAACCCGCCTCTATATCGAAGGCTACGGCTACGCCGTGGCTGCCGATGTGGGCGGTAAAATCAAGGGGAACCGGATCGACCTGGGACACGACACCTACCGGAAAGCCTTCGGGGTGGGAGTCCGGAAAGTCAAAGTCCACATTCTGGACTGACGCAGCTTTTCAATCGCTGAGGCAAAAAAGCACACCTTGACAGGTGTGCTTTTTTATTGGGGAAGGGGTAAGGAACTTAGAGCCTATCCCGATAGGCGGGGTGGCTTTCTTTACCGCCGATGAACACGGATCAGAACGGATGAATACGGATCAAAACTCATCGGTGATCAAAAAGCCACCCCGTGCCCCTACAAGATCACCACTCCCGCGAATCGGACACGGGCAGCCAGGCAGAATCCTGCGCGATGGACTGCTGGCTGATCAGGCCCGGAAGGGTCATATCCATGGCGGCATGGATATCTATCGGGTTGGGCCGGGTTCCCTCGATAGCATGGATGAAATCGAGGATTTCGTAGTAGTCGCCGCCCCCGTGGCCCGCCGATACAGCGCGAGCCGCGTGTTCCTTCCACAATTCCGGGAGGAATTCTTCGCGGAGATCTTCCAGTGATAGCCAATCCGGGCCGCGGCCTCGAAGCCAGATGCGGTTTCGCTCGCCGCGGGCGCGGGCGGACTCATAGCAGCCGTCCGTACCCTGAAGCTGGTAGTTGGTCATGGCGTGAGGGCGGTCCGAGAGCATGTCCACACGGATCTTGATCAGGCCGCCGGAGGCCATCTTGCAGAGCATCAGGCAGGAGTCCTCGTTTTCATATTCCATGCCGCGGGGATCTTTATAATGATGCCCCGACCCGACGCCGCAGACGGAGGTCACCCGGTCGCCCGGCATCCATTGGAGGATCGGGCCGAGGCTGTGGGTGCCGTAGGTCACGCCGTTCACGCCGGTCTGCCATCGGCGTCGCCATACCGTGATCTCATTCAAGCCCTTGAGCTCGTGGATGTATTCCCCTTCCCCGTAATAGGGTGTTCCAAAGAGGCCCCGGCTCACGATCTCGCGCACGATCACGTTCGGCTGCATGTAGGTATAGTTTTCGGCCATCATGTAGATGCCACGGCTGCCCTTGCAGGCGACGACCAACTGCCGGCATTCCTCCACGGACACCCCGGCGGTCACCTCCGAGATGACATGCAGGTTCCGCTCCAGGGCCGCGACCGCCATCGGCACGTGAAAGTGCATCGGGGTGCCGATGATCACGGCGTCCAGATCGGACCGGTCGAGCATGGCCTCATAGTCCGTATACTGCTCCCGCGCCCCCAGCCGCTCGCGGGCGGCGCTCAGATTGTCCGCATTGATATCGCAGACAGCATGGATCGCCACCTGCGGCATGGCGTCGCACGCGGTCTTGAACCCGGCCCCGCGCCCGCAGGCCCCGACGATGCCTACATTCAGCCTGTCGAGTGTTTGCATGAGTCCTCCTGTTGCTCCGTATTTGCGGCGAAAAACCTGTGTTCAGCGGGAACCGGGAGCTAGCAGGCCCCTCCCGTTGCTGTAAAAGATGCCATCGCGTTCGATATCGGAGATGCCGGACAGTTCGGCAGCCCACCGGATCGCCAGGACGATCTCCCAGGCCATGAACCCGGCCCGGTAGCCCTCGCCGGCGACGCGATAGGCGCTTTCGGGATAGCCCAGCAGCACTACATCCACCCAGTGGTCCCACGCCCGCACCCGCCTGCCGCGCATGGCGGCGACCGGAAAATCGGTGCCGAAGAGCAGGCGGCCCGGGCCGATCTCGCCGATGGCGATCCGGAGCGCCACCGGATCCATCACCATGGAGGTATCCATCCACACATTGGGCAGGCCGCGCAGTCATCCTATGGCGGCTTTCATCTCCCCGGGCAGGTAGCACCGCCCGCAGTGCGCCAGCACGATCTTTGCCTGCGGGCACTCCCCCGCCCGCCAGCACACGCCCGCCTGGATTTCGGGGTCCGCCAGTCGCCCGCTGCGGGGAACGTGGAGGAGGATGACCAGCCGCCGCTCATCGGCCAGCGTCCGCTCGGTCGGGCCGACCATATCTTCCACGCGCAGATCGCTGTAATTGTCGCCGTACCAGTTCAGAAACACCTTGAAGCCGAGGAATCTGCCTTCCTCAAGCGCCTGCTCGTGCCGCTCCCGCGATAGGCCGAGGGCAGGCCCGGCCAGCAGCAGCGGCCAGATATCTGGATATTCGCGGGCGGCGCTGATGACATAGGCCGTGTCCTTTTCCCAGTCGGAAGCGGGGGTGGGCATCCCGAAGCAGACCGCCTCGTATCGGCGGTCGGGGAAACAGGCGTGACTATCCCCCAGGAGCCGCTCCGGCGCGTAGAACTCTTCAATGACCATGTAGCGCCCGCCGCGTTTGTCCGTTTCCCAGGGCTTTTTTTTCCAGTTGTCCAGCGAATAGATATGGGTATGGAAATCCAGCACCGCAGGCGGAAGGAACGGAGCGATCTCGGCCCGATAGTAGCTGTAGTCGATGTCTATGGCGTTATCATCCGCTTTACCGGGCGCTGTTCCAGGCCGCCAGCGCCTCTCGCTCGTTGAGGTAGAGGCCGATGCCGATGCCGGCCAGCATGGCGGCCCCTCGCGCGCCTGCCGACCTGCCCCCGGCGGTCACTCTGACGCCGGTCACCTCCTCGACGATCCGGGGCCAGATAGGGCTATTGGCAGGGCCTCCGACCATGACGGCCTGCTCGCAGGCGAATCCACGGGCGGTCAGGGCGCTCATCTTTTCGCCTAGAAGCCGGGCAGAGCCTTCCATGACGGCGCGGCTCATGTTTTTGCGGTCGGCTCTGACCGCCTGCGGCGGCTCGCGCAGATCGATCTCCAGACCGCCCGCGCCGGGAGCCGCTTCCGCGGCGGAGTCGTTGAAAACGCGGATAGGATCGTCCTCACCCGGGGCGATGACGTTTTCGATGTACCAGTCGATGGTGCGCCCGATATAGGGCACGGAGAAAATGCCGCCCCAGGGGCCGCCGTCTGCCGACAGGAACGGATCGCACAGAAGTTCGGCTTCGAGGATGCGCTCGCGGTCCGGGCAGGGCGTGAACCCGACCCAGGATGTGCCGCAGGAGAGCATCAGTTGATCGGGATCCAATATCCCGACGGCGCGGGCAGCAGCCGGGTGGTCGAAGCAGCCCGTAACCGCCATCGTGCGGGAAGACAGGTCGGTATCGCTGGCCGCCTGAGCGGTCAGAGGGCCGATGCTTACCCCGGATCCGACAAGGGGCGGCAGCTTTTCCAGGGGGATTCCCAGGCGGCGCAGGAAAGGCGCGTAATATGCGCCGGTCGCCTGCTCCTGTAAATGAAAGGTGGTGGCCGTGGAGCGATCCATCGCCCGCTGGCCGGTCAGCCGGTAGAGCAGCCAGTCCGTATCCATGCCGAACCGCCCGGCGTTCTGGTAAAGCTGCGGGTGGTTCTCCCGAAGCCAGGCAAGATGGGCGAGCGGAAAGATGGTGATACACGGCCAGCCGGTAACCCGCGTCACTTCCTCGACAGTAAATTCGCCGAGCGATTCGGGCGGCTCCTCCTCGGCCCGGTGGTCCATCCAGTTGATGATGTCGCAGAGCGGCCTGCCCTCGTCATCGGTCAGCAGCGTATTGCCCGACGCGGCGGCCATGGCGACAGCCGCAACTTCGCCGGGGGCGGCTGCCGCCAACTCGCGCAAGACCGAACACACCCGGCGATAGTGGCCCTCCGGGTCCGCTTCCACCCAGCCCTCGCGGGGAGCCAGGAGCGCGGTGGGCGCTCCGGCTTCCGCAAGGACATCGCCCTGCACCGATATCAGCACTCCCTTGATGGCACTGGTGCCCAGGTCCAGGCCGATCAAACAGGTAGCGATCTCATTCATGGCTGTCTACGCTCCCGCCGGCCCCGATGACGAGCTGCCGGGCATTGTTGAAGAAGACATCTTCCAGATCGGCTCGCGAGAGGCCGGCGCGGTCCGCGGCGCGGCGGAAGGCGTTGAGTTCCTCGTAGAGGAAGAAGCTGAGCGCCTCTGCCTCCTCTCCTTCGGCTTCGGCCATGTTTTTATCGTCCGAGACATCGCCGTAAAGCCCTTTGGGGACGATGTTTACGTAACGGCCTGCCTCACATATCCTCCGCATCCGCATCCGCAAAATCGGCATATCGGTTCCGAAGAGAACCCGCTTCGGCCCGACGCAGCCCAGGAGCCGCTCGAAAACGAAGTCGTTCGTGTTGGCGCTGAAATCGAAGACCATCCGGCTCGTTCCGGCGAGAACCTCGAAGGCGTTCCCCACATCCTCGTTGCAGTAGGCGCGGCCCACATGGGCGATAATCAGCCTGAGATTCGGGTAGTCGCGCTCGATCTCCAGAAGCTGGGCCAGATTGAGAGGATCCCGGAGCCGACCGTCCCGGGGGATGTGGAGGATCACGATCCATCCGCGCCGGTCGAGGACTTTGAGATGATGGCGGGGAAAGAAATCGAAGATGCGGATCTCCCTGGCCGGGATATACGCGGGCGCAAGGGTGAGGTAGCTCTTGGCCCCGAGAAAGCCTCCGGCCCGGATGCTTTCTTCGAGCTGCGCCGCGCTCCAGGCCGGGTCGCTGAAGATCAGGGCAGGAACGCCGCAGCGCCGGGAGCATTCGGCTACGTAGCCGTTTACCCGCTCCAGGTTACCGGCCTGCGGGATCATCGGGAAGATGAGCGGTGTCACCCGCTTGCCCGGCAGCATCAGCCGGTAGGTTTCCTGCAAGTCCTCGATGGGGTTGTCTTTCGCCACGCGAGAAGGCCAGGTCACGGCCCGCTCCTGGCCCCGGGGGGGAGTGCCGGGCAGGTAGTCGCCGTCACGCCAGACATGGGTGTGAATATCGATGAGCTTCTCGGGCAGCCAGTCCCGCAATCGCGATTCATAGAAACGCCTGTCCACATCCTTGATTTCGATTAAGTTCGGCATCGCAATCCTCCATCGGTCACCTCTTGATCGCTGCATACCGCTCCATCAGCGCGGCTTCGAAGGCCGGGGAGGTGGCTGTCGCCTCTTCGCCCAGGGCCAGCATCTCGGAGAGTACCCGCGCGCCGTCCGTGCCGGGGCAGGCATCGGCGATCTTTCGGGCCATGGCGTAGGTTTCAAGGAGATCGTCATAGCGGGAGGCCAGGCGTTCCACGACGCCGGAATAGTCCTCCGGCCGCGCCAGGTCGTTTTCGACTTTGCCCCAGTCGGCATAGGCCCGGTAGCCGGTGGCGTGCTGGATCAGGTCCGACATGGTTCTGGAGAAATGCCGGGTGATCTCGAAATCGCACCAGGCCGGAAAGATCGCTTCAGGGTCGTAGCGTTTCTGGTCCCAACGGTCATCCCGCCAGGCGTCGCGCTCCTCTTTATACCGGAAATCGGGAATGTCGTAGGGCCTGCCGCCCTCGGTCGAGGAGCGATAGGCGAGGATGCCGGGGATGGTGACATCGCAGGCGGTGTACAGGTCGAAGGGCGCGGGTTCGCCGGTCAGGATCTGGCGGGCGAAGTAGTAGATCATCCAGAAGTCTCCGCCCCCGTGTCCGCTGCTGGCGGCGAGCTGGCCGAGTTCGTCCGGATCGGGCCTGACCTCGAATTTGGGCGAGCCGCCGCTGCCGCCCAGGCGCAGCGAGAGTTCCCGACCGATGTTCAGTTCTGCCGAACCCAGCGTCCCCCATAGGCGCTGGATGTGGGTGTCGTTGGTGGTGGCCCCCATCAGGTTGCGGACGACCGCGCCGTTGGACATATTGATCAGCGAGGGCGCAGCCCCGCCTATCCCCTCCTCGTTGTTCATCGGGTAGCCTGCCAGCGTCTGTTTGGCGGGAAGCGCCACCACCCGGGTCGGGCGCGTGCCGGTGATGATCATGATCGGCCCCAGCGAATGGGTGCAGTAATAATGGATCTGAAGCCAGCTCCGCCAGTTGTGTACCGTGTTGCCCGGCTGCACGGGCAGGCCGTCTATATAGGTGTAGGCCAGCGTCCGACACTCGTGGACATACTCGAACTCCGCATACATCAGATCGCCGAAGAGTCCCTCGCTCCATTTCCGGGCCAGATAGCGGTTGGCCGGGGTGAAGGGGTAGTTTTCCGCCAGATTGTAGACCCTGCCGCTCGCTTCCGCCGCCTCCACCAGCCGGACGCCCTCTGCCATGGTGTGAAACGCCGTGACTTCCGACAGGACATGCTTCCCGGCCCGGAGGCACCGGATAGCGTCATCGGCGTGGGCGGGGCAGAATGTCGCCAGCAGCACCGCGTCCATATCCTGTTTCAGAAACTCTTCGGCGTCATCGGTGGCGAACGCGCCGGGATTGGCCTTCAGAAAATTCTCGCGCATGTGGGCATTGTAGTCGCAGCCTGCCACCACATCGATATCGCAGGCGGCGCAGTTCGCGTAGAAGCTCATCCCCCGCCCCAGGCCCCAGATGCCCAGACGGATGCGCCTGTCGGTGTCGAAAAGGGACGCCGTTTTTTTTGATTCACTGTGGTCTGTCATGTCGAGTTCCTTGTTTTTGGGGTTTTCATTTGTTGGTCATGGCCCTATCGATTTCGGTTTTTTGTGAGGATGGAGATTGCCGCGTCGCTAACGCTCCTCGCAAGGACATCGACGGCGATACGCTCCTCACAGACTGCATCGGTGTGGCTCGATTTTTCAGGATCCGGCTGGCCCGCGGCGTAGCCGCTGAACCGCGCCGAGGGTGCGGAAGAGCCGGTACATTTCGGTGATGTTGGCATGGGGCGCATCGTCCATCATGGCGCTGGCTGTCGCCAGGCACAGGCCCGGGTGCGGCCATTCGTCCATCACGCGCTCTACCTCGCGGCGGATATCGGCGAAGGTTCCGCCGCGCACAATGTCTATGGCGGACACCGACCCCCAGAGGATCAGCGGATCTCCGCTGCGGGCGCGGAGGCGGGCGACATCGGCGATCCGCGTGCCGCACTCCTCCTGAAAGCCCTGGAATCCGGCGATGCCGATCTCGATGAGCGGGCCGATCATGTCGTTCATATTGCCGTCGCTGTGCCAGATCAGCTTGAAGCCGGGCCGCACCAGAGGCTTCAGAGCATAGTCCAGGTGAGGGAAGAAGCGCCGCGCCATCACCGCCGGAGAGATCATGTTGCCGGTCTGGGTGGTCATATCGCTGCCCAGATACCCGATGCGCGGCCAGTCCAGCCGATCCGCCGCCACCGCCACGCACTCGTTGTGCCACCGGGCGGCCCGGGCATTCATCTGCCAGTAACGCTCCATCACATCGGGATAGGCCGCCACCGCCAGGAATATCCCTTCGTAGCCGTATTCGCCGTAGGGAAATCCGAGGCAGGCCGGGCCGTTAGCATCCATGCCGAACAGCCAGAAGCAGTCGTCGCCCAGTTGTTTCTGTGTGGCGATCTGATAATCGCATATGTGGCGGATGTGATCCTCGCGGTGTGCCGGGGCTTCGGTCAGGCGACGCTCCGTTTCAGCGCACTGGCGCTCGATATCTTCGGCCACGGCTTCCGGCTCCGTCCAATGCGCCTCTTCGCCTGCGGACCAACTGCGGTCGCTCTCTTCGCGCGGCGGAAAGGCCAACTGCTCGCAGAAATCCACCCCGAGGATTTTGAAGGCCCGGGCGTGCGCCCCGATCTGGTTTTCCCAGTATTCCTCCGGGGCCAAGCCGGTGAGCGCCTGCACGTAGCTGGCCGTCAGCCAGTTCATCATGATGGGCAGGCGGTCCGCAGGCTCGAAATTCATGGTTCTCAGGAAGCGTTCTCGCGGACTCATCTCATGCATCGCAGGCTTCCTCGCCGGGCGCTAATCGGCCAGATTGTGCCGCTTCACGGCCTCGCTTGCCGGGACGCCTCTTTTTACGACATCGCACAGCGCCTTCTGGAAGGCGACAGGATCGGAGACCTGGGTGGCGTTCCGGCCAAAAACCACGCCCCGGCCCCCGCCCTGCACGATTCGCTCGGCAAGCTCCAGCGCCTGGATCTGCCGGGGGGTCTTTTCGGCCCCGAGACCCAGGATGGGAATCGGGCAGCCCCGGGTAACCTCCTCAAATTTTGGGGTATAGAAGGTTTTGATGAGATCGCAGCCCAGTTCTGCGGTGATCCGGCAGCCGCGGTATACCTCGTCCTGAAGCTGTTCCGGGGAAAGCCTGTCGGGCCGGGCCGGAAAATACTCGCCCAGAACCGGCACGCCCAGCCTTTTCGCCTCATTCACCAGCTTGCAAAAGACCTTCACATTGGATGTGTCCACCGATTCGCTGCCGGTTCTGAGGCTGAGGCACACCAGGATGACCTCCGCGCCCTCGGCGACGGCATCGGCGGGAGAGATCGCAGGCACGGCGATGCCCTCTTCGTAGTCCCAGTGGAAGCAGAAATGGCTGCTCCAGTTGACCCGCACCATCGCCATCGGCGCGCCCTTGTAGCTGAAAGCGTGCTTGCAGTGGCGCAGCATCCCCGGAGCCAGCAGGATGCAGTCCACGGAGGCATCGATTCGGCTCACGGTTTCGGCCAGATTCATCATGCCTGGCAAGGGGCCGTCGAACATCCCGTGGTCCGCCGCGACCACGACGGCGTTCTGGCCGCCGGTAAAAAGCCTCTCGAACTTGATATCTCTTCCTGTCATTGTCAGTCCTTTCAGAATGTAATCCGATCCCTATTCCAGCACGGCCACGCTCCAGCCCATCCATTCTCCGAAGCGGACGATATCTTCCGCCACATCGCCGTAGACCAAGGCGGCGTGGTGCGTGCCGCCGACGGCGCTGTAGGCTTCCAGGAAGTCGGACACCGGCATGGCGGGCTCGAACCATCCCCGGATCGTTCCGGGCATGCGGTCAGCGATGGAATCGTCCATCTCGACCGGGGCGAGGATCAGGGTGAAGGTGTCGTAGGGGCCGGGGGCCAGGTTCACGAAGACGGCTTCGCCGCCCTTGAATCTCCCTGTCAGCAGCGCAGGGGAGTCCATATCGATCCAGGGCATCGCCTTTTCCGCAAGCAAAGGCTTGCCTGCAAGCAGGTTGGGGTTCAACTCGCCCATGTGGCTGAGGAAGATGCGGTCTCCCTTCCAGTCCGGGCAGAACATTTCGGTGAAGGTAGTTTCCGGGTAGACAGAAGCAAGCGCCCCCACCAGAGCGGCGGTCAGAACATCCCCTTCGCCGGCGTACCCGATGCCCCGGGCCATACCCTTGCTCGCTTCCAGGAAGGGGAGGGCGGGCAAGCCCGATGCGCGACCCACGGCAGCGAAATTGATCGTCCAGGCCGTCAGATGTCCCCTCTCGATCCACCGGCGCACCGCCAGAGACGCCCTGACCGATCTGCGATGCGCGCCCGCATCCAGATCGACCGGCTCGAATGCGGCCAGGTCGGCGGCCATCTCGCTCTCGACCGACGGATCGTTTTCGGTGGGCATCAGGGAGGCCAGAAGCGAGAGGTCGGCGGGCACGATCTCGATGCCCATGGCCGCCAGCGCGTCCTCCGGGGCCTGAAAGTCGCCCATTCCCCGGAAAGCCCCTCCGATGCTGCCGACCCGGGCGCTTTTCATTCTGGCCGCCAGATGCGCGGCCCTCACCCAACCGGCGGCACGGTCGAGGACATCTGACTCCCGCCAGTGGCCCGCCTCTATCCGGAAGGGCTTTCCGCGGCGGATGAGCAGGTTGCACATATCCTGGACGCCGTGGATGCCGTGGTTGCTCATGATCTCCGCAGGATCCTGCCCGGGGCCGAAATCGAACGCCGGGGTCGTGTCCAGGACGATCACCGGCAGATCGGTGGCGGCCAGGGCGTCCGCGGATTCCAGGGACGGCGAGTAGGCCAGATGAAGGGTGACGAGCGCCTCGGCCCCGGCGGCTTCCAGCGACCTCACGGCCTCATCGAACTCGCCTTTGACCCGGCAGACAGGGGCCGCGACGGACTTCAATCCCCTGGCATCGAGCTCGGAAACGATGGTTTTCACAAACTCTTCGAGGGGCCTGCGGGCATCGGGCAGAACGTCGTCATACAACTTCAGATAGAGGGGCAGCAAGCCCAGGGCGGGTTTCGCTTTTTCGGGCATCTTTTTATCGTTTTCCTTTCCGTGCGGGCCAATCTTGCTCAGGAATATCCCAGCCGGGCCTGGACTTCTGCGATGGATTCCTCGATGATATCCATCGCTTTCATGGCGACCTCGTTGGGCATGATGATCGGAGGGCTCATCCTGAGAATGTGGCCTGCGGGGATCCAAGCCAGACCCTTGGAAAAGGCGGTCTGGTAGACCAGCTTTCCGGCCTCATCGAAAGGCTCTTTGGTCGCCTTGTCCTTGACCAGTTCGACGCCCATCAGGCAGCCCTTGACGCGGCAGTCGCCCACGATGGCGTATTTCGCGGTCCAATCGCTCATCTTCTTGCGGAAAAGCCCTTCGAGTTCTATGGCATGCTCCAGAAGGCCCTCTTCCTCGATTACCTCGATGGAGGCCAGCGCCGCCGCGCAGGCCATCGGATTGCCGCCGTAGCTGGTGGATGCGCTGATCTTATCGACAGCGTCGGCATACTCCTCGCGCACCACCATGGCCGTCACTGGGAAGCCGTTGCCGAAGCCCTTGCCGATGGTGACCACATCGGGAACGATGCCCCAGTGCTCCATGCACAGATACTTGCCGGTGCGGCCCCAGCTTGTGAGTACCTCGTCCGCGAAGAGAAGGATGCCCCGCTCCTTACAGAATCGGGAGAGCTTGGGGAAGAAATCGTCCGGCGGCATGATGGACCCGCCCCAGCCCTGGATCGGCTCCAGCACGAAGGCGGCCACCTGGTCGGTGGTGGAGTTCCGGATAAAAGAGTCGTAGAACTCCAGATATTTCTCGGTGTCCAGGCTGCCGTCCTCGCGGATCCACCACGGGCGGTAGGTGTCCGGCCTGGGAACCATGTAAAAGCCCTGAGACCGTCCCGCGCCGGAGAGTTTGGTCATGTTGGCGAGGCTGATCGCGTGGCCGGTCTTACCGTGAAAGTCCCTGAAGCAGCTGATGAATTCGCATTTGCCCGTGGCCGCACGGCATGTGCGAAGCCCCGCCTCCACCGCGGTCGTCCCCGAATCGTAGAACTGGAATCCGGTCAGATCCCCCGGCAGTACCTCCGCCATCTTTTCCAGCAGCTTCACCTTGACCGGCGTGGTGAAGTCGTGAGCGTTCATCAGGGTATGGGCCATCCGGGCGACGGCTTCCGAGACTTTGGGGTGGCTGTGCCCGAGAGTGGTGACATAGATGCCGCTGGAGAAGTCGATGTATTTGTTCCCATCGACATCCTCCATCGTGCAGCCCAGCCCCTTTTCGAAAACCACCGGAAAGAGCCGCACCTGGCCCGACAGCCCTTTCATATACGCGCTGGCCCTGGCATGGAGTTCCCTGCTCTTCGGGCCGGGGATTTGCTCGGTTGCAAGGCTGGGCCAGGCATTCAGGTCCAATTGATAGGGGGCCGGATCGTATTTGCCTGCGCCCGGTGGCATTTCAGAAACGCGTTTTCGTGTGTCAATAGCCATGGATGAACTCCTCACGCGGCTTGGCCGCAATTAAATGAATCGGGTGTACTCGCTATCATCATCGACGGGCTGACCCGGGGATGCGGGAATGCCGGAATTGTGTCAATGCATCTATTCTCTGCAGTAGAAATATATCCTTCATCCGATAGGCCGATATTCGCTCTTCCAGGCATTTGCTTGACAGCCTGGTCTCTTGTATGTATAATAGATAGGGAATCAATTCCGTGCAGGGGTGGAAGATGGGAAAACAGGCGGGGAGATCCATCGCCTTCGGGTGGTACGGGGGAAAATACAGCCATCTCGACTGGCTGCTGCCTCTGCTGCCGGCAACGAGGCATTACTGCGATGTCTTCGGAGGGTCGGCGGCGGTGCTGATCAACCGGGAGCCGTCTCCGGTCGAGACCTATAACGATATCGATTCGGAACTGGTCAATTTTTTTCGCGTCCTGCGAGATCGTAAGGACGCTCTTATTGAGGCTATCGGCCTCACCCCGTTCTCCCGCGAGGAGCTGACCCTTGCCTGCACCCCTCCTGACGGGCCGATCTCCGACCTGGAAAGGGCCCGCCGTTTCTTCGTCCGGGCGCGTCAGGTGCGGACGGGCCTGGCCCAAACGGCCAGCGCGGGACGCTGGGCGCACTGCCTTCTGACCAGCCGGGCAGGCATGGCGGGCGCGGTCTCCCGGTGGCTCGGCAGCATCGAAGACCTTTCGGCGATAGCGCAGAGGCTACTCAGGGTGCAGATCGAGAACGCCCCGGCTCTGGAGGTGATCGAACGCTACGACAGCCCGGAGACTCTTTTTTACTGCGACCCTCCTTATGTCCATGAAACCCGGGGCGACCCGAAAGCCTATGCCCACGAAATGTCGGACCACGATCACCGCGCCCTGGCAGCCGTTTTGCACCGGGTTCAGGGAAAAGTCGCCCTCTCCGGCTATCACGGCCCTCTCTATGACGCCCTCTACCGCGACTGGCGGCGCGTGGAAGCCGACCCGAAGCTCTGCCACAGCGTCAAGCAGGAGCGCACCGAAGTCCTCTGGCTGAATTACGATCCTCCGATGAGAGGGGAAGCCGGTATGCAGCTTCCTCTATATGATAAAAAGGAGAATACAGATTAGTGTCCGCGCCAAACAGCAGAGGCATACTTGATAATATTTTACGACGGGTAGAAGCGTCAGTTTCTATTGAGGTTATATCCGATCCGGAGATTGTCGCACGTGTCGAAATTGTAACTCGCAACCTGCAAAATCGTGCGGCTGTTCGTCTGGTTCTTGCTTGCGCGCTCGCTAAAGTTCATAATCCGGCTGTAGATATACGGAAGCCCTATACAGAAATCGGTACGGACGACAGCTTTTCTGGTCGAACTTATGACGAGCAATACCTTGCTCAGTTCCTACTGGACAATCATCTGCCATGCAACCCTACCACCGCTTTTTTAACCCCGGCTCTTCGCAATAGAAATATTACCTTGACTCCTGATCTTAATATGGTAGGGCGTCCGCCAATTGTCTACCAGGCGGCGTTACAACTGCTTACGGACGTGCATAGTGGCAGAGTTACAGCGGAAGATCTTCTTGCTGAAACTATTCGCTTGCTTGTTGTCATTCGAGAAGAAAAGCGCCAGCGTATGGAAACCTTGCTTGCGAGTCTTCACACGGCAGAGGGAGCTATCCCTCTATCTGCCGAAAGCACTGTTATGCTTGTTGAACAGCACCTCCGGCTGCCGGGATCTAGTCGGCTTCCGGTATTGCTTGTGGCAGCAGCCTATGAGGCGGGCGGGGCACAAATAGGCGAACGCATCAAACCTCTTGAAAGTCATAATGCCGCCGACCGGCAAACCGGCTCAATCGGTGATCTTGAAGTCACCCTCATCGGTGATGATCAGGTTGTTACAGGCTACGAAATGAAGATGAGGCGTGTGACGCGGGCCGACATTGACCAGGCACTTCAGAAAATCGCCGGAATGAATATTCACAACTATATCTTCATTACAACAGATACCATCGATGTGGAGGTAAAAGAGTATGCCGCCAGCCTTTACGAGCAAACGGACGGAGTAGAAGTCGTTATTCTTGACTGCATCAGCTTCCTACGCTATTTCCTGCATATATTTCACAGACGACGCACTGCTTTTATTGACGCTTATCAGGAGTTGGTTCTACAGCAGCCTGAAAGCGCGGTCGGGCAACCTCTCAAGGAAGCCTGGCTCGCTCTGCGGCAGGCGGCAGAAGCGCATTTGGATGTGATAGAATAAACGGAGGCAAAGCTTATGAGACCCCCGCGTTATCGTAAATAAGATAACCCAAGTTGCTACCTACCCGCATTGAGGTCGATGCGGGGTAGGGGCGCGATTCATCGCGCCCTGCCAGGCCGTGGGGCGCGATGAATCGCGCCCCTACCGTGGAAAACGGGACTGGCCCCGGGCGAGGTGGCAACTTGGGGTAAGATAGGACTTTCGCTTGGCTCTACAAGCAGGGGTGTATCGATCAGTCTGCGAGGAGCGCAAGCGACGAAGCAATCCCCAGACTCAGGTCAAAAACGAGATTGCCGCGTCGCTGCGCTCCTCGCAAGGACAGGCAAGCGAAAATCCTATAAGAGTTTGCCCGTCGCGGCGATTCGGAGAATTAAAAGCCGTATTTGCCCCCTAAATCCCCCGCTCCATATGGATATCCTCCGGCTCCAGGGCGTATAGCTCCTCGTCCACCATCGGGGCCGGGCCAAAGCCCATAGCCGTATAAAATCGCACCGTGTTTTCCGAGGGCGTTGCGGAGACATAAAGACGGGATGCGCCCATCCTCCGCGCCTGCTCGATGACCCGCTCTACAAGCGCCTTCCCTATCTCCTGTCCCCGGTACGGCTGACTGACGATCAGGTAGGCCAGGTTCAGGCAGTCCCGTTTTGCGCCGCGGAATCTGTTTTCCAGAGCGGCCATGCCCGCGATCACAGGCCCGTCGAAGGCGCCACATACGGAGCCTCCGCCGTCGTGAAGGGTCTGGAGGCTGGCGATGAGTCTTTCCAGATGATCCGGCGAGTAGCCCTGAATATCGTAGTATTCCGGCTCAAGGGCCAGCCTCCCCTGCCGGATGTGGTAACAGCGTTCCACGATTTCGGCGCGGTCTATCTCATGCAGCCGGAGGATTTCATCTTTTGCGAGAAGACGCAGGATGATGGGCATGAAGTTCTCGATACAGTCGGCAAAATCACATTGACCTTGAGTCTCCGCCCGACAGGGCGGTTAGTCGCAGGTCCCCAAGCCGGGTATTTTCAATGCCCGGATCCCCAAAGCCCTGAAACTTAATACTTACGGGGCGATCCATCGGGTCGCCCCTACTTGCCGTTATCGGGTCGCCATCCCTGCGGTCGGATGCATTCCGTCCCGATCCATCCACTGGCGGGAGAGTTTCCCTTTGACGCGGGCGAAGCGATAGACATTGCCGCAGGAGCGCGCATCCACCGTGATGCGGCCCAGGCCAGGCACGTCCGCGGAGGCTTTTCGGTCCTCCCCTTCGGCGGCCCAGGCAGTGACGAGCCATTCGGGACGGTTCTTCAGCTTGCGGGCCAGGAGGCGCAGGCCCGGGCTGCCGGCAGGCAGTTCGTAAGCGGGCAGGTCTTTCGACCATCGGTGCTGGTTTGGGCCGGGCAGGAGGTCACCTTTCCGCAGGAACGGCTCCAGGTGGGAAAAGAGGGCGTGCGCGTGGCCCAGGGCCGTCATCTGCCAGAGCCACTGGGGATCGTTTTCGGCGGGATAGGAGAAGTAGCCCGCCACCGCGCCGGTCATCCCGGCGGTGTAGAGGCACTTCAGAAAGCCCATATAACGCTTCGGGTCGGAGAAGGACTTCTCTCCCATCGTGGGACGCACCCAGCCGGCGCAGACCCAGTTGTAGGAAAGCGGATCCCCGGCGGCGATCTGCTGGGACGCCGCATTGAGGGCCTGGGTCAGCAGGTCGTTGTCGCCGCCCCACCCGCTGTTGAACTCCAGGTAGTAGAGGGAGCTGTTGGGAATATCCGATATAGGGCGCATCCACCGGTAGCCCCAGGCCCATGTCCACCATTCCGGATAACGATTCCGGTGCGGGCTACCGTCTGTGTAGTAATGCAGGTAGAGCGTCCTGTCCGGGACGGCCTGGCGGAAGGCGTTGCTGATGGGCTCTTCCTGCCGCGCTTTGCGGGCGGAGATGTAATCGAACCAGGGGCGCTCTTTGCGGGCCGCCCGAACCTTCGGATCCCGGCTCCAGTATTGCCCGTGGTGGCCGTAGACGCTCAGCCCGTATTCGCCCCCGTTCAGGATCATGGCGATGGGCGCTTTCCGGCGCACGGCGCGGATATGTGCCGACCAGTCGCGGGCGGCTTTCCGGAATATCTCATCCGGGGCCTCCGGGCTCCATATCCGCTTCCCTTCCGGGAGCGATCCGTCCGCCTCATGCGTCCAGGCCGATTCCGGAACCGTCCCGAAGTCGCCATGAACGGTCAGGACGGCCAAAGGGTAGCGTTTCGGGTCTTTGGCGGCCAGGGCGCAGAGCCGGGACTCGACCGATTGGGGGTCTTCCAGCGCTTTGGCCGTTCCCTCGGTCACGTACCCGCCCAGCTCGAGCGCATAGCCCCACCGTTCGGCCAGTTCCACCCGCACCTCATAGGGCATCGTCCAGCCCCAGCGTGTTAGCGGGGGGAGGGTGTGGCCTTTTCGGAAAACTGGCTTTGGCGCGTTCCGGAGGGTTTCCATCGGGTCCGGAGCGCACAGGGACGCAGCGGAGGAAATCGCTGTCAGGCAAAGGGCCAGCCAGAGGCGCATCGCGTCACTCCTTCGGGTCGTATATAAACGGAGCGTTCATCAGGGCGATGAAATCGGAGGGATGAGAGGCCCGGGCCGTAATGCGCTCGCCTTCCTTTTCGCCCCGGAAAACGGCCACCATCTCATAGGGAGGCATCAGCTTGACCGGAGCGGGCGGGGCCTGGCGAAGTTTCTCCGCCGCCTTTTGCGCCCCATCGCGGATCGATTGCCGCGCCCGCTCCGGGGACAGGTGGATCGCCGCGCTGTGGTACAGGCCGTAGGCTTTCTCGGTCAGGCCTTCGCCCGTGCCCGCCCGGGTGCCCCGCTTGACCGCCACGGCGACGATGCCCGGGGTGAGCGCCTCCGCCTCCCGGGTGAAGGCCAGGTCGCCCGACCCGAAGAAAGATGGGATGCCCAGATGCCCGGCGCACAGGGCGATCTGCCCGAACTCCCCGATGGACACCCCGTTCACCGAAAGGTCGATATAATTGAGTCCCTGGGTATGGGCCAGATGGGCGCGGGGAGTACACGCCTTCGCATGCTGCCCCACGGAGGCCAGCCCGTCGAAGGGCCGGTCCTCCAGGCCCAGCGGCCAGTCCCCGGGCCAGCCGCGCATATACTCGGCCCGGGAATCCAGAAGATGCGGGTGGATGCCACCGGCACCGTGACCGTCGGCCACCAGCACTTCCGTCGCGCCGCCCGCAAAGAAGCCGTCCACCGCCGCATTCACCTCTCCGGTCAGCAGTTCCTTCCCGATGTCGTAATAGGCCCCTCCCGGCTCGCACCAGTCCTCGAAATTGACCACCCCGGCCACGCCTTCCATATCGGTCATCAGATAGATACGCATAGTGTTCGTCTCCTCGATGCGCCCGCGGTCTCCGGGCGCGTGATGCCTCTATCCTTCGCGATGCAAGGGACGGGTTCCTTGCGGGTTATACAAATTCGCTCTTATATGTCATTGCGAGGAGCGAAGCGACGCGGCAATCTCTGATATCACAAAGGAAGGAAGGTGCTGTGCGTTGGCGTGACCCTGGAGATTGCTTCGTCGCTTACGCTCCTCGCGACATATACGCGCCTTGCCCTCTCAACCGTCCCCGGCGATCCACGCCGGGCAGGAAACGGCCTCGCGCAGGTGGAAAGAAAAAGAACGATATGAAGCGTGAACCACACAGCAGGGAAGACGATGCCTCTTCTTCGGGCCGGGCAGCCGGGGAAGAGGCGATCTCCGAGGCAAGGGAAAAAGGGCGGATCCGGGGGCAGCAGAGGCCGCGCTTCCGGGCGGTGGCGCTGGGGCTGGCCCTGATTCCGCTCCTGTGTGGGTGGAGCCTCGACACGGAGATCATCGTGGGCGGTACGGAGATGATCGAATCCTCCTTCATGCCCGTGACGGCCTTCGCGCTCCTGGTCCTCACCCTGGTCAACGACCTTTTGCGGAGGCGCAGGCCGGAACTGGCCCTCACCCGGGCGGAGGTGCTGCTCGTTTTTACGATGCTGACGGCCTCGGTAGGGGTGGCCGGGCTGGGGCAGATCCAGTTCCTGAACCAGGCCCTCGGCGGATTTATGTATTTCGCTTCTGCGGAGAACAACTGGAGCGCCCTCCACCCCTGGATTCCCCGCTGGTGGGTCCCCGACCCGGGGGCGCTGCGCGATTATTACCTGGGCGACAGCACTCTTTTTACCCGCGCCCACATCATGGGCTGGGCGCGTCCCGTCCTGGTCTGGACCGGGTTCATCGTCTGGATGGCGGCCACTTTCCTCTGCCTGAACACCCTTCTTCGCCGCCACTGGGTGGAGCAGGAACGGCTCTCCTTCCCGCTGGCGCAGCTTCCTCTGGAACTGACGCGGGAGGGGGCCGCCGGGTCGCTTCTGCGCCATCCGCTTTTCTGGACGGCGTTTATGCTGGCCTTCTCGTTTCGCAGCATCGCGGGCATCCAGGTGCTGATCCCGAGCTTTCCCTCCCTTCTGGGGTTCGAGTCCGGGAAGGGCCAACTTCTTAATGTCGGGCAATACCTGGTAGCGCATCCCTGGAACGCGGTGGGCTATCTGGTGCTGTCCCTTCACCCGATGATCCTGGGAATCACCTATTTTCTGCCCCTGGAGATCGCCTTCAGCGCCTGGTTCTTCTACCTCACCGTGAAGGCGGAGAATGTGGCTGCCGCCGCCATGGGGCTGCGCTCGGAGGGGGCCAGCCAGTCGGCCCGGCTTGTCCCATATACGGCGGAGCAAGGGGCCGGAGCCTTCCTCGCCATCGCGCTCCTCACCCTCTGGAGCGCCCGGCATCACCTGCGGCGGGTGGCCCGCAAGGCCTTCCGGGGCGACCCCGGCGTCTCCGATAAGGACGAGCCGCTTTCCTACCGGGCCGCTCTCTTCGGGCTGCTGGCGGGACTGGCGGGGCTGCTGGCCTTTACGGGCCGGGCCGGGCTGCCGTGGCCTCTGGCCCTCGGTTTTTTTATCCTCTACTTTCTCTTCATCCTGACCATCACGCGCCTGCGGGCCGAGGCCGGGCAGATGCTGGCCTACGGCCCGGAAATGTCTCCCCAGACGATCATGACCCGGGTGGCCGGAACCCGCTACTGGAGCGCGGGCGACCTGGTTCCTCTTTCATACCTGACCTGGTTCGACAGCGATTTCCGCACGGTCGCCATGCCGCAGCAGGCGGAGGCCCTGAAGATGGGCGGGGAAGCCGGCATCCCCCCGCGCTGGCATTCCGCCTGTATGCTCCTGGCTATCGGCGCAGCGGCGTTTGTCTCGTTCATACTGGTGCTGACGATCTACTACCACCACGGGGCCGTCACTCCTCGCGGCGACAATCCCTGGCGGCTCTACAACGGCACCATGCCTTTTTACCGCCTCCAGGACTGGGTGAACAACCCGACCGGCTTCGATGCCGCGCGCTTCCCGTGGATAGGCATCGGGGCGGCTGTCACCGCTTTTCTGGTCAAGTGCCGCGCCCTGTTCGTCTGGTGGCCCTTCCACCCGGCGGGCTTCGCCCTGGCTCATGCGGGCTGGACGCTCCCCTGGGTCTGGTTCCCCATGTTCCTATCCTGGGCGGCGAAGTCCGCCGTCCTGCGCTATGGTGGGATGCGGGGTTACCGGCGCTGCATCCCCTTCTTCCTGGGCCTGATCTTCGGCGATATCGCCGTCTCCTGCCTCTGGTCTCTGCTGGGGATCGTTCTCGATATGCCCATGTATATGTTCTTCCCGGGTTAGAGAGGGACAAGCGCCCCTCGCCCGGCCATTCCTATCGAGTGAGGTATCATCCATGTTCTCCGATGTCAGATTCTGGCTCGTTCTTTTGCTGGCGCTCTGCGCCGCCGGGGCGGCTCCGAGGCGGGACCCGCTGGCCCGGTCCATCCAGTTGGATCCGGGATTCGCTTATTATACCGACCGGAGCCAGGGAAGCATCGCCTCCGAGGTGAAGGTCAACGGCTACCGGGCCGTCCGGCTGGTCGTCACCCGCGACAGCGCCGCCGATCCCGAACTGGTGAAGGCATTCCAGGAGGCGGGGCTGGCCGTCTGGTATATGACCTTCGGCAACGGGGTCTATTCGCGGGCGGATCTGCCCGAAGGGTGGGAAAGCTGGAAAATGAAGCTCAAGGGTGGCGAAAGCGGGGCTGTCGGCTACCAGTATCTCTGCCCGAACCATCCAGGCTACCGGAAGTGGAAAAAGGAACAGTCGGTCAAGACCCTCGGACGCATCGGGGCCGACGGGTTCGAGATGGCGGAACCCTTCTTTCCCGTTTTCGGGGGGCCGGACAAGGAGCTTTACGGCTGCCTCTGCGACCATTGCCGGGCCGCCTTCCTGGCTCGCTACCCCGAAGAGCGGGGCATCCCCGATTTCTACGACCCCAAAAGCCCGAACCACTACACCGCCAACCGGAAGCGGTACGAGAAATGGGTCGAGTTCCGGGTGCAGAGCGTGATCGATTTCCATGAGGAGATCGTCAACAGCCCGGGCGGAGTGCGCGAGCGGCACCCGAAAGCGAAGGTGGCGGTCTGGGGCATCGCGGACGCTATCCCGGACGCGGTGGCGAAAATCCGCGAGTGGGAGGGCATCGACGCGGGCCGACTGGCCGCCCGGGTCGGGCCGGACCTGGTGGTGATCCAGACCGACTGGCCCGACTGGTCGAACCCGTCCCTTCCCGCCGACTATCCGCTTCAGTACAGGACGTTTGTGGAGTCTGTCCGCAGCGCCGGGTCGAAGGCTCCCATCGTCATGCAGGCCGACATCGGCTCCTGGGAGCAGTGCCGCCGGGGAGCCGATTGGATCCGAGCCTGTGAAACCGCCGCAAAGAAGGCCGGAATGATCGGCATCACCGCCTACGAGTACCATCTGGGCCTCGATATCTACGAGGCTCCGCCCCGATTGGCAGCCGCCGCCGGTTCGGGCGATACGGTCACTCTGACCTTCACCAAACGCCTGGACGCGCAAATCGCCGCCGACCTGTCGCGCTATGAGGCGGATACGGGCAGAATCGTCAGAGCCGAACCCGACGGCAACCGGGTCGCCCTGACCGTGGAAGGCCATCCCTCGAAAATCACCGCCCGCGATCTGGCCGACGACCCGGCCCGCCGTTTCTTCAAGAACCATCCGGCGGTGACCATGAAAAAGGCGGAAACGGTAAGGGTGAGGTGGTGAGAGCTGCCGGTCTTCCGCTGTAAGACCGGAGAAGGAATTCCCCGCTTTTTTGTGTATAGGTAAGAGAACGAACCGGATATCGCGCAGTTCATGGAGGCAAGCATGAAACCGTTACGGCTGGCAGTGGTGGGAGTCGGGTCCGAGGAAGGGGCGCGGGCCAGACACTACCTGGCGACCATTAAGCGGATGGAAAACTACGACCTGTGCGCCCTCTGCGACCACAGCCCGGATGCCCTGAACGCGGCGGGCGACCGATTCGAGGTGAGGGCGCGTTACAGCGATTTCGAGCAAATGATCCGGGAGGAGAGACCGGAGGCCGTTTTCGTCCTGGTCCCCACGGACGGCCAGACCGCCTATGCCCTGACCGCGGCTCGCATGGGAACCCACCTCATTACCGAGATTCCCTATGCCCTCACCTTGAGGCTGGGGGACGGCATCGGGCAGGCGTGTCGGGAGCGCGGCCTGAAGTGGGAAATCGCGGAAAACGTGTGGCTCTGGCCCCGCGAGCGGCTGAAGCGCAAAATCGTGGAATCCGGGCTGCTGGGGGAAATCAACCACGCCCGGCTCTGGTATCCCTGCGGGGCCTATCACGGCTTCAACGCCATCCGCATGATCCTGGGATGCGAGCCGAAACGCTGCCTGGGATACGCCCAGTCGCTGACCGTCCCGGCCTACACCAACTACGGCGGCCAGCCGGAGACGACCAAATGGTGGGAAAGCGGTACCATCGAATTCGAGAACGGGGCGGTCTGCCTCTATGAACTGGCCCCCGCCCCGGGAGCCAAAGACCGCTACTGGGAGGTGGAAGGAACGGGCGGTTATCTGGCCGGTGGCGGCATCTTCGACGACGTTCTGGTACGTTATGAGAATGGCCGGCAGGTCACCTATCCCTTCATCGAAACCCATGAGGAGATTGGCGGGGAGTCCGTCCTGGCTTCCGTCAAGGTGGAAACCGACCCGCCCCAGGTCTGGGAGAATCCCTTCAAAAACGCGGGCGTGGCCCAGTTCGATGACATCGCCAAAGCGAGCATTCTCCAGAGCCTTTACCGAGCCGTCCGGGAGAATATCGAACCGGCCTACGGCCAGCCGAACGCCCGCCGCGATATGGAACTGTGGATCGCCCTCCGCGAAAGCGCCCGGCCCGGCAATACTTGGACGGATCTCCCTCTGTCCGAAGAAACCGGCCTGGAGAGGCAATTCGAGTGCGAATACCGGCTCCGCTACGGGGGCGACCCGGTGGAGGACACTCGAAAGCTCCTCTCCGCCCGCTACAACCGCCTGAGCGCGATGTGGACGGCGGCCGGGTGGCTGTAGATGGCTGTTTAAGCAACCGGCTTTTCGGCCCCTCGCCTTGCTAATGCAATATCACGGAGGTGTTTGTGCAATCGGCCCAAGCGTGGAGACGAGGAGGGGCCAAGCGACTCCTCCAGCCTTCATCCCAGAACCCTCCCCCCAAGCCTGGAGGGATCTGGGCCAGGCGGATCAGACGGTCTCGCCTTTTTTGTAAGGCAGACTCAGGGGCCGGGCTGGTGATCCAGTGCTTGGCCCGCTTCCAGGAGACGCCCAGACGCTTAAACGCCTGCTGAATCGTTTCGCGACTGACCGGCTGAGAGGTGATCTCCTGGGCCAAACCCATTCGCGCCGCCATTACCAGCGTCCAGGTGCTGGCCTGCTCATAGGCCGGGGGACTGAGGTCACAGGTCGCGCAACTGTGCCCGCTCGGACGCCTCCAGCAGCGGATGGAGGCGCTTGGCCCGGGGCGACGGTTCCCTAAGACAGGCCAGCCCGTCCCGCTCCAAGGCAGGTCCGGCAGTGCGGACCGTTTTACACACCGCACTGCCAGGCTTCAGCGACCTGGGAAGGCCGCTGCCCCTGGGCACTGGCCCGCAGGATTGGACCGCGCCGCACGGTGAAGGTGTCCCGCGCGCGGAATCCGGCTTCGGGCGCGGCCCGTTCTTCCGGGATGAACGGGGGAACATAAAGGGGTGGTTTCATGCTTCTCATTATACCCCCTCTTGATCGATTGCACAAGTTCCCTTCTGCAATTGCACTAAGCAGCCCATCGGAGTCAGGGTGCACTTTCCCCCGGGACAAGGCCGTAGGGGCGAACCTGGTACTCGCCCTGCCCCCAGCGATCCTCGGAGGCCCGGGCGAACGCCGGGTTCGCCCCTACGGATCGGCCAAGATCGCTCCCAATCTTAATCTTGTCTCCAACGCCCTGCCCAGCAGCGCAGCCGCGTCCAGGAGAGAGGGGCAAGGGGTAAGGTGCTTTGCCCCAACCGATGATTTCGAAACACCCTGCCCTTAGAGGGATGGGCTTGACAGACGGGGAGGTCGTGTGGCAAAATATGACAGTGTTTCGGGTCAGGCAGAGACCGGCCGTTGAAGGCGACCAGATGCTTTTGTGATGTAAAACGAGGGTGAGGAATCGGGCCGTCTGCGTGACCGCACAGAAAAAGGAGGCATTAGGGATGAATGTAAAAGAAAGAGAATCGCTCCTCAAGCAGGGCAGCTTGAAGGTCAAGTGGCCTGCTGAGCCGCTGCTCGGGGCGTATTACGGGGAAGAGGAAGTGGAAGTGGCGGTCAAGACGATCCGCGAATCTTTCGATCCGACGGTGGGCTTCGGCTTTATCTGCCCGGAAATCGAGGCGTTTGAGCGGGCTTTTGCCGATTACTGCGGTGTCAAAGACTGCGTTTCCATCAACGGCGCAGGCAGCGGGCTGGATATGGTGATGATGTGCCTCGACCTGGAGCCAGGCGATGAGGTGATCTGTCCCTCCGTGAACTTCCGCGCCCAGCCGATGTCCATCGTCGGCCAGGGCGGAACGTGGATCCCCTGCGAGATCGATCCGGTCACCTTGCAGGCCGACCCCAACGATATCGAAAAGCGGATCACCCCGCGCACCCGGGCCATCTACCCGGTCCATATGAACGGCCTCTCCGCCCCGATGGACGATTATTACGAGATCGCCGAGCGCCACCCGCACCCGAAATACGGCCCCCTGAAAGTTATCGGCGATGCGGCACGCTCCTGCGGCGGCGGCTACAAGGGAACCAAGATCGGGAAAAAGGGCTGGATGACCGTTTTCAGCTTCCACACCCAGAAATTGATGACCACGCTCGGAGAGGGCGGGGCCATCACCACCGATGACGAAACCATCGTCCCGCGCCTGAAGGCCATCCGGCAGTTCGGGTGGGGCGCAGGCGGCTGGGGAACCAATTACAAGATGACCAAAGTGCAGGCCGCTGTCGGCCTGGTGCAGGTCAAAAAGCTGGACCAGATGATCGGAAGCCGCCGGAAGGTGGCCCAGGCCCGCAGCAAGATGCTGGAAGGCATCCCCGGCCTGACCCTTCCCTTCGAACCGGAGGGCTGCGTTCACACCTATTACCTCTATACCCTCCTGGTTCCCAAAGAGTGGGCCGGAGAGAAGCGGGACGAGTTCATGATGCGGCTGCGCGAGGAGTACGGCGTCGATTCCGTGGTCGCCAACCCGCCTGCCCACACCTCCATTCCCTTCCTGGCAGAGCATACCGGCAGGTCCAGCCTCCCCGTTTCCGAGGAGATCGCGGCCCGTCTCTTCTGCGTCCCGACCCATCCCTGCATGAGCGAAGAGGACAACGCCTATATCTGCGCCGCCCTCTGGGATCTGGCCGAGAAGATGAAGGCATAAGGGGTTTTGAAGGCAGGTTCGTAATTCATAACCCAAGTTACCATCCATGAGCAAGTAAGCAGGATTGGCTTGTAGGGGCGCGATTTATCGCGCCCCATGGGTATCCCGATCAGGGTGACTGTCCCGCCGGGGCGGGGGGCGAGCCTTTGATAGATTGTTACCTAACCCCCCCGCCCCCTTCCCGAAACGGGCAGGGGGAGTGGATGGGGCGGTAAAGCGCCGCACTCTCTGTCCCCCTCTCCCAGGAGGGGCTCCGGCGCATCCCTTCGGTTTCGGGGAGAGGGGTTAGGGGAGAGCGG
>JADLDR010000138.1 GCA_020846535.1 Armatimonadota bacterium
CGGTTCACCCCCACAGGCGTGGGGAATACCCGTTCGATTTCGGGAGGCTTTACGTGCAGACGGTTCACCCCCACAGGCGGGGGGAATACGGCATTCATGCCGGAGGAGGCCGGGAAGGTGTCGGTTCACCCCCACAGGCGTGGGGAATACGCGGCCCGCGACATCCGGCAAACCTCGGAAGGCGGTTCACCCCCACAGGCGTGGGGAATACCCGGTAGGCGAGGCTTACGGCGCTATAGTCGGCGGTTCACCCCCACAGGCGTGGGGAATACGCTCACCGTCGCCAAATCCGAATACGGGCCGCCGGTTCACCCCCACAGGCGTGGGGAATACGAAGCTGCTATTCATCTTGTTGACGACCGTGCCGGTTCACCCCCACAGGCGTGGGGAATACTGAGGCGAAGACGCTGGCGGTCAAGTTCGATCCGGTTCACCCCCACAGGCGTGGGGAATACACTAGAAACTGCCAAAAACTTAGACATTTGCTGTCTTTCATCAATATGGTTAGCGATTATTCGTCATCAGAGAGGGGTTCGGATGCCTTTCGTTTGGCTTTTTGAGGCACTTGCACCAGCAGCAACCCCTCGATCTCGACGATGGTGCGGCTGGGATCGCCATGAAGGCGTGTGGAGAAGCCCTGCTCATTGGCCGCACTGTGAATGAGGATGGCCCCGCTGTCGGGAGCATCTTTGGCGACCTTTTCCCAGAGTTTAGCGCGCACCATGGCGGACACGTTGCCGACAAACACCCCGGCGCGCGGCTCGATAAACCATCGGCTCAGTTCGCCCCTCAAGGTGGCTGGGGCGCGTTCCATCATTAAGACGACCATGATACGACTTCTCCTTCCGGAGCGAGGCTCTCCGGCGCGACAGTTTCCCCTTCGGGCGTCCACAGGGCTGTGGGCAGCGCCATATCCTCATCCATGGGTACCGGCTCGTCCGCGCCCGAGGCCGCCTCCTCACCGAGAGCGGAACGGATATCAGGGATAATACGCTGGAGGAGGCGGGTTTCCCGGAAGAGATCGCGCAGCTTCAGGCGGACGAATCGCTCCAATTCCGGCGGGGCTTCCGCAGCCGTCCGGAAGGCCAGGGGAATCGTGATCTCCACTTTATAGAGATCCGCGATATCATAGACAAAGGAAAGCTGCTTGCCGGTATGGATAAAGCCTATCGCCGGGCTGTACCCGGCCGATAGGATGGCGGCATGGCAGACCCCGTAGAGACAGGAGTTGGCTGCCGAGAGCGCCCGGTTGACCGGATCGGTCGAACGCCAGTCCATCCGGTCGTAGCTGCGCCCCGACCACGGGATGCCGGTGTCTCGGCTCATGCGGGCGTAAGTATCGCGCACCCGGATGCCCTCCTTGCCGCGCAATTGCTGCACGGTGGCCGCCGGATCGACCTCTTCCTGGAAGCGCATCCGATACATCCGTTTCACCACTTCCAGGCGGCTGTCCTCCTGGCTGGCGAGCCGGGCTTGCCTCAGCAGCGGTTCGGCGCTGCGGGTGCCGCCCATCCCACAGGCGTAGAGCCGGACGTTTTCTTCGCCGCACCAGATCACCAGACAGTTATTGTCCGCCAGGGCGGCGATGGCGGCGTGGGTGATGCGCGTGCCCGGACCGAGCATCAGCACGGCCAGGGCGGCGGCAGGGATCGGGATCATCCCGCCTTCTTTCTGAAAGCAAGCGACCGACTTTTCGTGCCGGTCGATGCGACCATGTTCGATATACAGATACGAGAGCGCATCCCGAAATTTCGGGAGCTGATGTAGATCTTCCATCGCAGTTCACCTCGTTGCACAGGGGCAACCCCAGCCCATCAGACCGGAGCGACCGAAAGCAGGCCGAAGCCGAAGCCTTTAGCGGAACCGATACCGTTTTCCAGGCAGCGTAGGAAAGCGGCTGGATCGGTCACCTGGAGGACGCCGTTGTATTCCACACTCAGGAATTGCATTTGCATCCCGTCCGGTTTCCGGCCCGTCCAGACGCCCAGATCGTCCGCGCGCATCTCGCGGATGCCAAATCCCCCTGCCTCTGCCTTCGATTGGCGCTCAGGGCCCATCCATGCGGGCCTGTCGCCAGGCCCATCCCAGTTCCCTGTCAGCCAGGCGCGTTGCTCGGCCTCCGTGTAGACCCCGAGGCGGCGTCTCCCGGGCCGGGCGCACCCTTCTCCGAATGTGCGGATGACCGTCGGGTTGGCTCTCAAACGAAACCGGAGGAACTGTCCCTCTGCGAACGCGGGAGTAAACAGCTTGGTTTGCGTATTCAGAAGGATGTCGTCCGGGCTTACGGCATCCCAGCAGGGTTTTTGATCGGACTGCGCCAGCACCCGGGTATAGCCTTTTTGGGGCGATGCTTCGGCGCGATATAGCACGCGCCTTGCGCCCCCCTCCTCCCGACGCGGGAACGCCTGCCAGATCAGGCGGTGCATGGCGTGGAGGTCCCCCAGAGCGCGCAGGGCCACCGGGCTGCGCGGATTCAAGATCATGCGGGAAAGGTACATGGCTATTCCTCCATCAGAGGCGGCATATCGTCGAAATCCATGATCCGGACATGCCGTAACGCGAACCGTCGCGCCTCGAAATCCAGCGGCCGGTCGTTCAGCGTCCGCGGAATGCCGGCTGGCTCCGGGTCGTCGCTTTCGATGACGTACCGGAGGGGCAGATCCGGGGCATGGCGCGGCCACTGGGATCTCCACGGCGAGGCTTTCAGCGCATCGAGCAGAGGCGTATCGGGGCGCAGGGAGCCGCCGGGCAGGTGCGGCGGCTCGGAGAGCGGAAACGACTTACGCCCTAATGCCAGCGTCCAGACAGGATGGCGCAGCGCCTTCTCCATCTCTTCCAGAAGCGCACGGTCTTCCGATTCCAGCCCCACCATGAAGCGGGCATCCGCCAGATAATAACGCCAGGACTGGACATTGGTTGCGCCGTCTCCCTTGGCGATCATAACGTTTTGCGCGGTGTGGTAATCCACCATCACCCGACCGGGAGCATCCACCCGCACCCCCATCCGGAGCGCGGCGTCCAGGCGGCGCAGCCATTCGTTGTCGGATCGTGGGACGCCCAGAGCCGCGCAGAGCAACCCTATCACGCCGCTCCGCGTCGGCTCCTGGCCTGTATCCCGATCATCGAAGCGGCTGCGGTAGCCCCAGGATTGCATCGGGCCGGACAGGGGCATCAGTAACGTATGCCGGGGTGTCATGGCTGAGGCTCCGGAGAGGGGCTGCGAACGGCGGACATGGCTGTTTGGATAGCCTCCTGAAGCGACAGCTTATCATAGGCTTCCAGGTCTCCCAGCGCATTCGAGCTTTCCCGGTCATGCAGGAGAGAAATAGAAGCGCCTCCGTAGAGGTTGTAAAGTCGATTCATCCGCGACCAATACGAAGCTAACGCCTGCATGGAGCTTTCGATCAAGTCGGAGTGCGGTAGGATTGGCCGGACAAAGGCATTGGCAAGGGAGCAGGGAACACCTCTGCTGCGAACGATAAACATAGCGAAACTCGGGGGGTTATGCGCCGCCATGCTGTTCTGTTTGCCTGCCGGCACCGCAAGAGTGAAGGAGCGCAAGAAGGCTTCGACCGTCGTTTCGGCCATCGCTCGCTCTCCTTTCAGGTTGCGGAGAAGCTGGTCGAAATCCAGAAGCGCATACCGGTAGAAGCAGGCGCTCTGGTATCCGGTGACCCCCAGCATCCCGGCCCCGGTTTCATCGCGTTGGTTTAGGTCATCCACCGCAGTGAAGAAATCCATCTCCAGATCGGTCGCATGCGTGGCGATGGGGTGAGCAACTTGGCACGCCGCATCCACATTGATGTCGGGCTGTTCGGCCAGCATGCGCCCGAACAGAGCGATATCCGAGGTCAAGCCCGCTTCCTTCAATCTTTTTTCGATGCGGGATTCTTTCGCCCATTTGGGGCGCTGTTGTTTTTTCTGCGCCTCTTTGCTCAACGCTTCCCATTGGAGCAGTTCCCGGGCGCGTTCTTCCAGACCTTTGGCCCACAAATCCCGGATGCACTGCGCGATTTCACGCAGTTCGAGCGCGCTCCAGTATAGCAGTACCGCTGTTTCATCTGGGCGCTTGCTGTCCATTTTGGAGTAGTAGGCTTCGATGAACAAAGTCAAAGCGCGGGAAAGTATATCCGGATCCTGGCCGAAATTCTGTAGCTCTTTGCTCACCTCCTGCTTCATCCTCTTCGAGCGGGCGCCGGTTTCGACCAGGTTGTTTTCCTGGAAAAAGCGTCGCTCAGCACGCTTCGCGCATTGGGAGGATATCCTCGCCCGGGTGACCCCGCCGAACTGGCAGGATTTGGGCGTGTTCGTATCGTCCCGGTTCAGGCAGGATGGAGCAAAATTTTGCAGCACATGCAGTTCAATCTTCATGATGATTCTCCTTTTAACGTAGTGATTGGCTGACAGCCTTTCTTGATGCCCTTATGGTTGAGGCCGATAGTAGTCGCGCGCCCAGGTTTTTTGAACGTAACAGACCGGTGAGTCCCACTGCTGCACCTCATGAAGAAGCCGATACCAGTCGAGGCCGATTCCCGTCTGTGCGGAAGCGATCAGGCTGATGACTTGCCTCAAATGGCCCGGCAGATTCTCGGATTGGCTGTTGATCAGCGCCATGAAACGGGCGTCCGTGCTGTCGCTGCCGTTGGGAGAGTCCCGCAGTTGCCGGAAACTCTTACCAAGACTTTGCCCGTTGCTCTGTGGCACGCGGTCATGCGCCAGGGCGAAGAGTGAAGCGATCACAGTCATCCATTCCATAGCCGCCTCGCCGTCAGGCCAATGGTCTCCAAGATGACGGCTTACCCGCCCGATATCATAAGCGCCGTGCAGCCGGTCTCGCAAACCTCGGCGCAGGTTGGCGAGCGCAGCCCGCGCATCCGAGTTGTCCTGCTGGTGAAGACGAAGAAGCCTTCCTATGAAGTGTTCCGGCCAACCGATGGTTTCGTTCATTCGATTCCTCCTATCGTGATGCGACAGTAAATCTTGTATGGACACGGGCTGCGGCCTGTATGGCGCGCGTTCGATTGCCTAACCCTGTCAGGGCTTCTTCAAAAGCGCATTTGGCCTCCTGTTCCACGGCATCCCGCCAGCGTTCGCAAGCGGCCTGGATGTCTGCCGGACTGCCTGCAAGGTTCAGCAGCAACGTTTGAAAGTGCGGCTCCAGGCGCGACCAGTAGGCCCGGCGCGGATCGAGCGTCTTCAAGAGATTGGATACATTTTCCGGATCGGGCTGCCTGCCTTCCTGCGTTTTGCCTTGGATATCGCGACAATCGGGAGCCAGATACAATTCGCAGACTGCTTTCATGGCAAGGTAGAGCTGCTTGGCAACCCCGAGGCATCGGGAATTCGCGGATTTCCATTCTGTGTCTTCCGCCTCACGCAACAGCACTTCCAGACGCTCGATCAGGTCCGGGTCTACCAGCAAGGCCGCGGGAAGGTTCAAGCGGTCATGTCGCCACAGGTAGACTTTTGCTTGATCGCTGGCTAAGCCAGCGACATGCAGGGAGTAGCGCCGGTCGCGATGAATACGCTCAGTTTGGATTAGCCCTGACACCAAGTTGTAGGCATCCGGCGTTTTCTTGGCCGGAGTATCGAGGCCCAACAGAGCCTGGGCATCACGCCAGATCGCTTTCTCGCGGGACAGGCGAAACACCAACCATCCTCTTTTTTCATCTTGATAATATGTTTGCATAGGATCGAAAGTGTTGGGGGTGACATCTGGGCTGCGCCCCTGGGTGAAATAAACATAACGAACTGAGGTTATGTTGTTCTCTCGCTCGGGGAGCAGCCTGAGCAGGCGGCTTTGCCATGTCAAACGATCTACGGGGCCGCGAGTCGGTGGGGAAACAGGTTTCCCTGCGGCTATCCTGGCGCGATCATCATAGGGCCGATCTCGCTCCCAAGGAGGCAAATCGTCGTTGTTGACCGGATCGTTTCTGCTGGGGATGAAGTTTAGCATCAGCGTTTCAAACAAACTGTTCCCCGTCAGCCAGATGGTGGTGCCAGGCAGGAGGACGGAATTGTAGCTGTTTTGCCAGTAGAATTCCTCACCTTTTAGTCGGGCCGTCCGCCGAAGCAGACCTGCGAAGGAATAGGACTGGCATGCCGCAACCAACCGGGCTGCCTGCGCCGGAGAGTAGGAGATAGGGGAGGAATCCAGGGTGTGATCGAATAGGGTGGCGTTATTCCCGCTCGCCAATTCCGTAGCCAGCCGGTTCAATCCATCCCGGGTGTCCAGTTCCAGATCCGCCGTCTGGTAAAAGGGATGTGTATCGCTGAATAAATCGAACCGATCTTTGAAGCTTCTGAGATAATTACCGACACCATTTTCCGGAAAACATCCCTGCTCCCAGAGATGATACCATTCGCGCTGGCTTTGCAGTGGACAACAGCGGTGGAGAATTGCCAGCAGCAGACGGTAAAGGGATACGGAAACCAATGGAGAAGAACAATAAATTTCAGACAGGTTGTGCGCTTGAAGGATGATATCACGAAGATTATATTCGCTGTCTTGATTATCCTTGAGCGCGACCGCAGGAATCCATGGCTCTTCGGTCAGATCGAAATGAAACTCCACAGCTAATCCTCCTCAATCTAAGGCGCGAGCTTTTCAATCACCAGCCCCAGTTCGTGAGATATACGCAGTCGGTAACCCCCCACCCCCACCTGTGCTGTCCCGTTGATAAAATCAAGTACTCGATGGTAGCGTAGGTAAGGGCTTCCCTCCCATCCGGTAGGAACAGGTTGTCCGCAAAGGCTATAAAACAGTCGACGGCTTTGGAGCGAGAGCGAATATTGTCTGAGGCCGGCCGTTTCTTTGGCGCTTGGCGGGCCGGAGGGCATCGATGGCAGCGGACATCCTTCTTCCGATGAGCCGAGGCAGACCAGTTGGATAGACGGTTGGCCGATGCGGGTCGCTGCTATCAGAGAAGGGTGGATATCGGGTTCGTCATCGTCATGCAGGTCCAAAGCGAGAGATTGCAGCATTTCCTCCGGGTAATCCGGCGGAGCCACCAGGACGTTTTCAGCCTGCTTTCGGTCTCTTTTAAGGTTCGTCTCGTAGTCTCGAGCGGCCCGGGCAAGATTATTGATCCACTCCGCATCCAATCCTGCCGGCTCTGGCTCATCATAGATCTGCGCTACGAGAGGTTCGATATTGTCCGGCAAGCGAAGGCTTGTCAGGTTGCGGACAGCCAGCCAGGAGCGCAGCAGGATGTAACGGTCATAGATGCCGGCATTGTCAAAGGTCGGGGGCGGGCCATCGGCGGTTCCTTCGCACAGGATGACGAACCGGGGCGAAACGGGGTGCGGAATATGGGGATGGCGCTGTAAGCGGCCCATCCGCTGCAAGAGCAGATCGACCGGCGCGATATCGGAGGCCATCCAGTCGAAGTCCAGGTCCAGCGATTGCTCGATCACCTGGGTGGCGACCAGGACGCACCGGGACGGGCGTTTCCCGGCCCGGGATCCTCCTTTGCCGAACCGTTCCAGCACATCCGTTTCCCGCTCGTGCCGCCACCGGAAGGGCGAACGGGCATGGAATAGCAGGCACTCCCATCCTTCGGGCCGGAGCGCGTCGCGGAGGTGGAGGTAGACTTCCTGGGCGCGGTCCACCGTATTGCAGATAACGGCGGCGCATCCGCCTTCCGGCATTCCCTGCCGGAGAGCCACAAGGATCGATTCCGGCTGCGGGCCGGTATGTTCGAGGAGAGTCGCCCGCGGCTGTTCGGAAGCGGGCGATTGCAGCTGCGCCGCAGAGCGGGCTTCGACGCGATTGGCATCCACATAAGTTAAACGGGGATAGGGAACCTTTTGGCCCGGCTTCGATTCCTGGTCTTCGATCTCTTTCCAGGCCCCCCAGCGATAGGCGTCAACCAGGTCGCGGCGTTTCGTCCGGGGAAGCGTTGCGGACAGCAAGATCACCGGGCAGCCGAGTTCGGCAAGCCACTGGAGCAAACGGCTGAGGATGGCGCTCATGTAGATATCATAAGCGTGTACCTCATCGAAAATGACAGCCTTCCCCGCCAGCCCGAAGAGGCGCACGAACCAGTGGCGGGTCTGGAGTACGGATAGAAGCGCCTGGTCGATGGTGCCTACCCCGAAGGGAGCCAGCAGCGCCTGCTTCTTATGTTCGGCAAACCACCGTTGCGCGATGACCCGGCCTTCCTCGCCGGACGAGTCGCTCTCCGCATTCTGCTCGTAAATAGGGGCATCGATCACCAGTTGGCGATAGGCTTCATCCAGCAAGGCGTTGGCATGAACCAGCGGCATATTCTGAATGCCGGGCAGGCGGTGTTCCAGATAGCTGATGACCCGGCTGTGCATCGCGTTGCTGGTCGCCTGGGTGGGCAGGGCGATATAGAACCCGTGCGCCAGCCCGGAGGCCATCGCATGATCCGCAGCATAGAGAGCGGCTTCCGTTTTCCCTCCGCCCATCGGCGCTTCGATGATGAGCAAAAAAGGGGAGTCTGCTTGCTTCAGGCAATCCGAGGTTGCGGACTGCACTGCATTGGCGCGGACCGCCTGAGTACGGTCCAGATACTCGAAGACTGCTTCAAAGGACATCTTTGCAGGAGGCGCGGGCGCGGATCGCCAGCCCTCGCAATCCAGAGCCCGGCCCGCCTTGCCGCGGGATAGGGGGATATAGTCGGCGAGTGGCTGCGTTCCTTGTATGGAAAAGTGCTTTGAGGAACCGAGCCAATCCGCCACGGCGATCAGACCGGCAAGGAGAGGGGCGATCCCTTTGTCTTCAAGGCTGCGGGTGTTGAGCGAAAGGCGCAGATTCTCCTGAGGTTCCAGCGCCTCCTGGACCGAACGGGCAAGTTCATCTCTCACGATCTGCCAGGCCCGATCCCCCAGCGTCAACCCGGCGATATGGATAAGGTCTTCGGCTCGGGGAAAGACACCGTGATGGCCTCCGGCGATTACAGCCAGAATGTTGGCGGCGACCGGGTCGGCCTGCCAGTCGATAACTCGTTCCGCATACAGTCGCTCGATCTCTTTGCTGCTGACCATCCCATGCGGCTTGTCATGAAGGTCGGATGGTAAAGAAAACCCGGCGGACTCCACGCCTTGCCAGAGAGGAATGACTTTGTGCTGGAACGGTGGGCTAGCTTTGCCCAGGTCGTGCAGGCCGGCCAGCAGCGACACCGCGAATCGGGCCTGCTCTTCGGATAAATCGCCCAATCCTTTCGATATGCGGATTCTGATCGATCCGGGCAGACGCTCCCACAGGCTCCATGCGGTATGCGCCACATCAAGCATATGGAACAGCAGGGGATGGTATAAGCCGGGCCTATGGGGAACGCTCTTCCCCCATAGCGCTATGAGGGTTTGTTCGTTCATTCCTGCCTCCAACGCATGAGGATTTGTATCATTATATAGGAAGAGGTGTTACATCTTGCGGTAACTCTGCTCGGGCGCTTCCACTTTTTTTTCTTCGAGGTCGGATTTTTCATAGAGGCCCAGCAATTTCCGGGCGTCCTCGGCCATCATGGCCCGCAGTTCCGCAGGTTCCAACACCTCGGCATGGTAGCTCCAGCGGCGCAGTTCGTTGCGGATGCCCTCCAGACCGGCGCA
>JADLDR010000139.1 GCA_020846535.1 Armatimonadota bacterium
GATCGCAATCTTTTACAACCGGCAGCGACTGCACAGCGGGTTGAGCTATCAGAGCCCGGCTCAGTATGAGGCTCAGATGCTGGCTCCGGTGGCTTAGCCGTGTGTCCGGAAAATCGGGGCAAGCCCAAGATTGCCGCGTCGCTTCGCTCCTCGCAATGACAGGCAAGCGAAAGTCCTGATTATATCTCGCACGGCCATCCGAAACGAAACAGTGTTACCTCCCTCCCCCGCCTTACGCCGCAGGCGTCAGGCGTTGAACTGCGCCCCTCCGCCCGTTCTCCCCGATGAGCGGAAGGGTTTTTGCTGTACCCCGCTTGCCTTCCCCTGGTCGTTCCGGTATAATAGGGGCAGCGAACAATTTTCCGGAGGGCAAAAAGCCATGTCCGAACAGCAGGTGCTGGAAGTCAAACAGGGCATCTGGATCGATGAGCGGTTGCTCCGCGATGCGGGGCTGGGAAGAGATCTGCTGCTGGTGGTTGAGCCGGGCGAGATTCGTATTTTGCCTGCGGCTTCCGAAGTCCAAGAGACACCGGAGAAGGAAGCGGCGTGGGAAGTGTTCCGGTCGCTGGGAAAGGAAGCCCGTCCGGGAGAGCTGCCCAATGCCGCCGAGGAGCATGACCGGTATCTTTATGGCAAACAGCCATGAGGCACATCCTGGTGGATACCAGCGCATGGGCGGCGCTGGCCGATGCCAAAGATCCGCATCATGAAATCGCCGTCCTCTTCAGCGAAGAGATCATAGGTGATACGACTCTTTTCGTTACGGATTATATTCTCGATGAATTATATACACTTCTGCTTATGAATATTAAATATCAACACACCGTTGAGTTCAAGCGGAAGCTGGATGTCTTGCAGCAAGCAGGTATTCTCAAGGTAGTGAAAGTTTCGGAAGTAACGCTCTCGGAAGCATGGGCAGTCTTTGAGAAGTATAACGTGGATAAACGCTGGTCATATACGGACTGTGTCTCTTACGTGGTGATGAAAGAGATTGCGCTTGAGGAAGCTTTCGCTTTCGATCATCATTTCATTCAAATGGGTTTCCAATGCTGGCCTTGATAAGTTATACCACCACGTATTTTATAGGAATAACCCTGGAGCCTTCTTTTTGTCCGCCTCCCTCCCCCGCCTTGCGCCGCAGGCGTCAGGTGTTGAACTGCGCCCCTCCGCCCGTTCTCCCCGATGAGCGGAAGGGTTTTGTTGTGCCACGCAGAAAACACTCCCTTGCCATTCTCTCACCTGTTCCGATATAATAGGGACAACACTTCGATGTGAAGTCGCCAGGATGACCTGTTTATATCAGCCAGCGAAGATCGGTGCAAAGGGCCATTCGGAGGTTTTCCTTGCATATCAAAATCTGCGGCATCACCCGCCGGGACGATTTGAGCCGGGCCGCCGAAGCCGGGGCCGATTGCTTCGGCGTCATTGTCGATATCCCCTATTCCCCGCGCAACGTCCGGCTGGAGGATGCTCCGGCCCTGTTCGACCAGGCCCCGATGCCCGGCGTGGCCGTGACGCTCGATCTGCCGGAGGCCCGCCTGCTGGAGGTGGCCGAAACCCTTCGCCCTTATGCCATCCAACTCGCCGGGGAGGAGCCGCCTGAAATGCTGGCTCGCCTCAAGGCCCGCACCGGCTGCCGTCTCTGGAAAACGCTGCACCTTCCCCCCGCAGGCGAGCCGGGCGTGGAGGAAGCGGCCATCCGCACCCTTATTGTCTCTTATATCCGGGCCGGAGCGGACGCCGTGCTGCTGGATACCGTCGTCATCCGGGGAGGGCAGCGCATCGCCGGGGGCACGGGCCGGGTCAGCGATTGGAGCCGGGCGGCCCGGATCCTCTCCGGTCTGCCGGTCCATACCTTTCTGTCCGGCGGCCTGAACCCGGACAACGTGGCCGATGCTGTCCGCCAGGTGAGGTCGTATGGCGTGGATGTGTCCGGGGGCGTGGAAGCCTCCAAAGGCGTCAAAGACCCGGATAAGGTGATCCGTTTTATACGCGCTGTGAGGGAAACGGAGCCATAGCAGCCGTTTTGGGATTCTCCCCGCAGGAAGGATGAACACGCAGTTTTGCTCCCTGCGTTCTCTCAAAGAAAGGAGCTTTTTGCGTGAAACCGGTCAAATATCTTTTGGGTGGTATGGTCCTGGGTTTTCTGGCAGGGATCGCCGGATACGCCAGCGCGGCCCCTGTGCCGAAAGCGGTTCGCGATATGGCGAAAAAGGGGTGGAAGCTGACGTTTCAGGATGAGTTCGACGGGAAAAAGCTGGATGCTTCCAGGTGGATCGACTCCTACCCAGACAACGTGCGAACCCACGGCAACGAGGAACAGCAGTATTATGCGCCCGACGGCTACGACGTTCAAAAAGGAAAGCTGCGCCTGATCGCGCGGAAGCGGGAGATGGAGGGCAAGCCCTACACTTCGGGCATCGTGACCACATTCAGCAAATTCGCCCAGAAATACGGCTGGTACGAGATCCGGGCCAGATTCCCGAAAGGGAAGGGCTACTGGCCCGCTTTCTGGCTCCTGCCCGATACCAAAGCCTGGCCTCCGGAGATCGATGTGCTGGAAATCCTGGGCCACGAGCCGGAGATCGTCTACATGACCGGCCACTGGCGGGACGAGCAGCGGCAGCACCAGGCGTTCGGAGGCAATTTCAAGGGGCCGGATTTCACGAAAGATTTCCACACCTTCGCCGTCGACTGGCAGCCGGGCTTGGTCGTATGGTATGTGGACGGAGTGGAGCGGTTCCGTTCGGAGAAAGGTGTTCCCTCGGAGCCGATGTATCTGCTGGTCAATCTGGCCGTCGGCGGCAGTTGGCCCGGCAACCCGGGTGCCACGACCGTTTTCCCCGGCATCATGGAAGTGGATTACGTCCGGGTCTTCGAGCGGGCGGAAGGCAAGCCATGAACGTCGATTTCGGCAAAACGGCGGACGATTACGCCCGCCACCGGGCAGGCTTCCCGGAAGCGTTTTTCGACCGTTTGGCCGCCGAGGGCGTTCTCCGCCCGGGAATCGAGGCGACAGACCTGGGGACAGGAACGGGAACCGTCGCCCTGGGCCTTGCCCGGCGTGGCTGCCGCGTTACAGGCATCGATCCTTCGGAGCCGATGCTGGAGCAGGCCCGAAACCGGGCGGCGCAAGAGGGATCGACTGTAGAGTTTCGCACCGGGACAGCGGAAGCGACCGGGCTGCCGGAGGCCAGCGCGGATCTGGTTGCCGCCGGCCAGTGCTGGCACTGGTTCGACCGTCCCCGCGCCGCCGCAGAGGCTTTCCGCCTGCTTCGGCCCGGCGGCCATGTGGTGATCGCCCACTTCGACTGGATACCCCTGACAGGCAATATGGTGGAAGCCACCGAGCGGCTCATCCTGAAGCACAACCCCTCGTGGAATTTCTCCGGCGGCACAGGGCTTTACCCTCAGTGGCTTCGCGATCTTAGCGAAGTCGGTTTCGCCGACCTCCGTACCTTCTCCTACGACCTGAACGTGCCCTACACCCCGGACAGTTGGCGAGGCCGCATCCGCGCCAGCGCCGGCGTCAAGGCCAGCCTGCCCCCCGAACAGGTCACCCTCTTTGACCTGGAACTGGCCTCCCTGCTTGCCAAGAACTTCCCAGGCGAGATTCTACAGGTTCCTCACCGCATATGGGCTGTGGTAGGGGATAGGGTGTAGGGTACTGTGGCAGAAGCCTTTCGAGAGAATGCGAAACCACCCGCCGCCCGACACTATACCCTACCCCCTATTCCCTATCCCCCGAATGACGGCTTCCATGTGAAGGGGCGAAGTGCCGCAGCAGCCTCCGATGATCTGCGCTCCGGCATCGAGACATTTGAGGATGCCTGCGGCGAAGCCTTCGGGGGAAAGGTTGTATTCGGTCTTGCCGCCAGAGACGACTGGCTTGCCGGCGTTGGGCTGGGCCATAAGGGGCAGCGGGGTAGCCTGGCGGAACATGGAGACCAGCACCGCCATTTCGTCCGGGTCGAGGTCGCCGCAGTTGGCTCCCAGAGCGTCTGCCCCTTCATCGGTCAGGGTTCGGGCGCAGGCTTCCGCTGTATTGCCCATGATCGTCCGGCCTCCCCTTTCGACCGTGCTGAAGGACATGGAGACCAGAGTCGGCAGCGAAGAGGCATCCTTGCAGGCTTTTAAGGCGCAAACGGCCTCCCGGAGATCGAAAATCGTTTCGATAATGAAGCCATCCACCCCGCCTTCGGCAAGGATAGCCGCCTGCTCCCGGAAAGCCTCATAGAACTGCTCTTCGGTATAGTCTCCATACGGCTCCAGTATCTGACCTGTGGCGCTCATATCGCCCAGAACGAACGCATCAGCCCCGGCCACTTCTCGCGCCAGCCTTGCCCCGGCTCGGTTCGCCTCCCGGATATCGATATCGACCCGGTGCGTCTCCAGGTAAAGCCGGTTCATGGTAAGGGTATTGGTAATGAGGCCCTTCACGCCCGCCCGGATATAATCCTGGTGAACGGCCTGAACGACGTCCGGATGAGCCAGGTTGTTCTGCCCGCCCGCCGTCACGCCCCGCTTATCCAACTGAGTTCCCATCGCCCCATCCAGCACCACAACGCGCCCGGAGCCCAGGCAGGAAAGAAGATCCATATCGCCTCCTTGGGAAAGGGATTAGGGTGCAGGGTATAGGACGCTGTGGCGGGAGATCGTACAACCCCACGCGGCCCGTTTCCTATACCCCATACCCTACTTATTCACGCTGGCATAGGCCTGGGCAATGATCTCGATGGCTCTGAGGCCGTCGAAACCGCTGACTTTCGGGCTGGCTTTACCGTTGAGGACATCGCCGAAGTGCTGGATTTCCAGGTGGAAGCGGTGATCCCATTCGGGCAGGGTCAGCTCGGGCTGACCCCAGTCGGCATCGTCCGCGCCCTTGATGCGGACGCCGCCCCGGTTGTAGTCCACAATGGCGGTTCCCCGGTCGCCGTAGATTTCGACGATATTTTCGGAGTTGGGGGTCAGCCAGCTGCATTCCAGGGTGCCGATGGTTCCGTTCTCGGATTCCAGCAGCATTACGCCCGTATCTTCCACCGAAATGCCCGGAATCGAGGTCGAGGCTTTGGCGACCACATTCACCACCTCGCCGGTCAGGAAGCGGAAGAGGTCGATAGAGTGGACGGTGGTATCCATGAAGTTGCCGCCGCCCGATATCTCCTTTTTGGAGAACCAGGTATTCTCCACACCGGCGAACTTGCCCGCGAAGCGGTTGCGAAAAGAAACGACCTTGCCCAGCTTGCCTGATTCGATAGCTGCTTTCGCCAGTGCAACCGGCTCGTGGAAGCGGTGGCAGAAGGCGGCCATCAGGAAAACTCCCTTCCGGGCCGCCGCCTCGACCATCGCTTTCCCCTGCTCCACGCTTACGGCCATCGGCTTCTCGCAGAGAACCGCGCAGCCCTTGTCAATGGCGTCCATCGCCGCCTGATAGTGGAAAGCGGGCGGGGTGCAGATATCGACCGCGTCCAGCGATTCCTTTTCCAGCATTTCCTGGTGCGAGGTATAGAAAGGAACCCCGTGGGTTTCGCCGGCCTTCTGCGCTTTGGCCGGATCGCTATCGCAGACTGCGGCCAGGGTCAGGCCGTCCACCTTCGCGTACTGGCTCAGGTGTACCCCGCCGATACCGCCACATCCGATCACTCCTACTTTTTTCATAGACGCACGCCCCTTCTAATGTTACTTGCGTATTTTAGCACAAGACCTCACTTAAAAGCAAAACCCGACGATTATATTCATCGGCTGGCGGCCTGTTCCCTCTTCAGCGGTCCAGGCGGAACAGCTTGCCTTCTCCGGGCGGCAGGGCCGCTTTGAATTTCTCTTTGCCGGAGTAGCCGGTCAGCTTACGGGGCCGCCCCGTCTGCTGGGAAATCTCATATATCTCCTTCACCTGCCCCTTCAATGACAGAGAGGCGTTCAGCGTTTCCTTGAAGGAACGGTTGACGATCAAGAGATAATCCCGCTGTGCCCTGTCCCGGAGCCAGCCGATCACCATGGGGCCGCCTTCCGCCTGCCGGACAGGCGATTGGTCGTCCAGACCCCGAGTGCCGGGTGGCAGAGGATCGGTATGGTAAACGCCTGCCGAATCGAGCTTCATCAAAAGAGGAGCCAGAGCTTGGACTTTGCGGTTCACGGCCCGCACCATTTCGTAATGTTCTGTTCTTTTGCCGTCCTCCGAGATGATCGCATTGCGGAAATTCCAGGCAGGGTCATGGGGCGTCCAGTAGGTGAAATAGAGGACGCCTTTTGCGCCGTAGGCCAGGGTGGTATAGACTTGCCAGCGGAAATCGGCCTCATCGGGATTGCGGTAAGGGCCGTGGGGGATCGCCAGGATGATCTGCACGAACGGCAGGCCGGCCTTCAGGCACTGCCGCCGTACGATTTCCAGGTTGTCGAAATAGATATCTCGCTCTCCGCTTTCGAACAGGGCGTAATGGTCCCAACTGACCACCGGCGGCCTGACGATCCCGATGTATCGGGCCACATGTTCCTCATAGGTTTTGGTCCCGAGTTGCGCTTTGTTGGCATAGTTGGGGAAAAGGTTGATGTACGGAAGGTGATCGGGGTCTTTCTCCAGCAGGTAGCGGCTGACCTCTCCCAGATGCGGGAAGGCCCCGGCGTTCGGCTCGTCGGTCAGGAAGTAACCGGCCAGGGCGGGATGGCCGGCATAATCTCCGATCACCGCATCGAGGTTGGCGGCGAAAACAGGGTCCTGGGGCTGACGCGCCATGATCCGGCTGTCCGCGATGATGGCCTTCAGGCCCAGGGTCTTGCAGTAGTCGAGAATCTTCCGGTTGGTCTCCAGGTCGGTAGCGTCGCACGGGGGCAGCACCACATTGAAACCGCAGTCGGCGATCTCCTTGTAACGCTCCAGGGTGGTCTCCGAGCGCGGCGGGGCGCACCAGAAGGAAATCATGAAGGATGAATTGATCTTCGGGGCGGCCTGCGCTGCGGTTGCCGAGAGTAAAAGCATGATCATCATTCCTTTCACTGTGACAGCCTCCTTGAAATACGGTCAGGGTTTAGGGTGTCGGAGGGAACCTACAGGGTCCCCTTCAATTCCCGGCAGGCATTTCGGTCATGCGCTGTCGGAGGTAGGCGTAAAAATCGGGGCTGGAAATGCCCTGGTGATCCAGGGGAACCGGGGCGGAGGGTTTTCCCTGGACGGCCAGGAGATGGGCTTCGATGGCGGTCTGGTCGGTGGCGCGGTGCAGGCGCAGGAAGTGGCGCAGGGAGGAGTCGGGCACTTCGCGCTCCCTGCCGGGAGGGGTGGAGGCAATATAGGTCAGCTTATAGACATCCTCATCGGTCAGGCCGAGGCTGGGATGCCCGGCCCGGATTGTTTCGGCGAGGAGTTCGTCCTGATCCTGGTAGTCCGAGGTATATTTTTCGATGGTGTCGATGGCATCGGCCAGGAAGACGCCCAGGGCCACATCCAGGCCCCAGAGCCAGCCTGCGGCCACGATGGCGGCGTCATCGGAAGCGCCCGGCCCGGCCTGGTGGCGGATATACATATAGGCCACACTCTCCTGATCGTCCGGGCCGTCCACGATCAGACCGCGCCTGCGATATTCCTCCAGTTGGCTCTCATGGGAACCTTTCGCCAGGATGTTCCCGTTCAGGCCCATCGCCTGCATCACATCCTGGTTCACGAAATAGGATTTTCCGGAGCCGATCTCCGTACCGTAGCGTTCCTCGGTAGCCTGCCGGATCTCGGCGGCGTCCCGCATCCCGCCCAGGTACAGGCCCTTCAGCACATCCAGCGGATTGATCCGGTAGTGCCGGAAGAGGCCGAAGCCCAGAAGCGGCTCGCTATCGCGGTTCAGGAGGGCCTCCGGCTTTTCGCCGGAAAGCGCGCGTGCCGCGAAATCCTTGATATCCTCGATCAACTGCTGGCGTTCGGCCCTGACCGCCCGGGGGTCGAGACGGAGGGCGCGGCACACATCGTCCATCGTGGTGTTGACGAACCGGTGGCCTTTGAACATGCCGTGTCCGGTGTGGGCATGGCTTTCGATGGACTGGATAAAAAGGATTTCTTCCACATGCCATGTGACACGCAGCGATTCCTTGGACTGAAAATAGCGAAGCTCCTGACGGATCATGTCCGGCGGAGCGACATGGGCGTTACGCATGGTCGGCTCCTTGATCGGATATCTCTGGCATTCCTGTTTCACCGTTCACGGCATTTCTCCTGTCGAACAGGAGCGAGATAATCGAATTTAGCCTTGACAAAAAGAGGCAAAAGACCAATAATAAATACGGCTCACTGCCATTTTCAAGCAAGGAGAGATATAAGACATGGCCGCTATCGAATTCGTGCAAAACTATGATGATCTTTCGACCGACCAGGGGTTCCAGTTCAAATTCTATTGCGACCGATGCGGGAACGGATTCCAGTCGCACTTCATCGCCAATAAGGTGGGGATGGCCGGGGGTATCCTGAGGGCGGCAGGAGGGCTGCTGGGAGGCATTCTCGGCAGCGCAGGGGATTCCGCCTACGAAATCCAGAGGGCTGTCGGCGGGCCTGCCCATGACAAGGCGCTCAAAGAAGCGGTGCAGGAGATCAAGCCCCTTTTCAACCAGTGCCGCCGTTGCGGGCAGTGGGTCTGCCAGGATATCTGCTGGAACAAGGAGAAAGGGCTGTGCAAGCAGTGCGCTCCGGTGCTGTCCGAAGAGATTGCCAGCGCGCAGGCCAATGCCGCAAGCCAGCAAATTTACGAAAAAGCGATGGCCGCCGACCTGACACAGGGCATCGATGTCACCCAGGCCACCGCCGCCCAGTGCCCCAACTGCGGCGCGGAAACATCCGGAGCCAAGTTCTGCCCCGAATGCGGCGCGTCCCTGGCTCCGAAGGGCGTCTGCTCCAAGTGCAGCGCCAAAATCCCGGCAGGCGCGAAGTTCTGCCCGGAATGTGGAGCGAGGGCCTGACCCACTGCTTGCATGGCAAAGAGGGAAGCGAGGAGGCAGTCCAACTTGAAAGACCTTATGACTGCCTCCCCGCTTGGCTCTTCTCAATGGCAATGCCTGTCCTCTTACATACAGACAAAAGTCATCATTCTTTCCATTAAAAACGCAACAAAATTCGCGAATTCCGGGAACCATATAGGGCAGTTTTTGTTTTACCCATTGGAAGCAGGGAAACATTCTATGCGATGCCTTTCAATTGATACGCCTCCAGACGGATTCTACCATAGATGAAAGGAAAACTCCTCTTGATGATGAATGAGATGATGCTCCTCAGCGATTCGCCCACGATGGCGGATATGTACCACCATATTTTGGAAGAGATCGGCGAGGACCCGGAGCGCGAAGGGCTGGTCAAAACGCCCAAACGGGCCGAGGAAGCCATGAAGTTCCTGACGCGGGGCTACCACCAGGACCTGGAGACCATCCTAAACGGCGCGGTTTTCGAGGAGTCGTGCCAGGAGATGGTGGTGGTAAAGGATATCGAATTTTACAGCCTGTGCGAGCATCATCTGCTCCCCTTCTTCGGCCAGGCGCATGTCGCCTATATTCCAGACGGCAAGATCGTGGGCATCAGCAAGGTGGCCCGGATCGTGGATATGTTCGCCCGCAGGCTCCAGGTGCAGGAGCGGCTGACCGACCAGATCGCCCAGGCCATGCAGGAGGCGCTTCAGCCCAAAGGGGTAGCCGTTATCCTGGAAGGCAAGCATATGTGCATGATGATCCGAGGCGTCCAGAAGCAGCATTCCAATGTGGTGTCCAGCGCCATGCACGGGGCTTTTCGCGAAGACCGGGACCTTCGCAGCGAATTCATGGATATGATCCGGCTGAACGGACAGAACAGGTAGCCGCGACCGCAATGAACGCATGATCGAACTGATTCGAGTATCCAAAATCTACCACCCGGAGGATCGAAACCGGGTGGTCGCGCTGGACCGGGTTTCCCTGGAGATCCCGGACGGTCGGTTCGTGGCGGTGATGGGGCGAAGCGGCAGCGGGAAAAGCACGCTGCTCAATCTGATGGGCGGCCTGGATGTGCCCACCGAGGGCGATATTCTTGTGGATGGGGCCAATATCGCCCGGCTTTCCGAAAAGGGCCTGACCGCCTTCCGGCGGGAGAAGGTAGGGATTGTCTTCCAGTTTTACAACCTGCTGCCCGTCCTGACCGTCCGGGAGAATATCGCCCTCCCCGGCCTGATCGGCGGGCGGCCCCGCAGGGTTGTTCTCGCCCGGGCCGATGCTCTGCTGGAAGAGGTCGGGCTGCTCCACCGGCAGGCCCACCGGCCCGATGAGCTATCGGGCGGGGAAATGCAGCGTGCCGCCATCGCCCGGGCCCTTATCAACGATCCTTCTCTTATCCTCGCCGACGAGCCGACCGGCAACCTGGATTCTCGCAGCGCTGACCGCGTTTTGAGTTCTCTCCGCAGCCTGAGCGAACGACACGGCAAGACAGTGGTGATGGTCACCCACAGCCGGGAGGCCGCCGCCTGCGCCGACCGCCTGGTGGTCATGAAGGACGGGGCGGTGCATGAAGAAACCCTGGCTGCCCTATGAAGGCCCTCTTCCGCTTTATCTCCTTCCGCCACCTCACCTCCGAAAAAGGCAAGAGCGCCCTCAGCCTGATCGGGGTGGCGCTGGGCGTGGCGGTCTTTGTCAGCATCCGCATCGCCAATGTGAGCGTCCTGGAAGCTTTTCGGGCGACCATCGATTCGGTGGCAGGGAAAGCCAATCTTCAGGTGGTGTCCCGCGGCCCGGGCTTTGATGAGCGAGATTACTCCCGTATCCGGGCTGCCTCAGGCGTGGAGGCTGCCGCCCCGGTGATCGAGGTGAACGCCCCCTGCGCCGACCTTCCCGGAGAAACGCTCCTGGTTCTGGGCGTGGACATCTTCAGCGAGCCGCCCTTCCGGCTGTACGACTTCCTGGCCGAAGACACCGGCAATAACAGGGCGCTCGATTTCCTCACCGACCCCGGAGCGATTGTCATCACCGCTTCTTTCGCCCGGCGGCACGGTTTGAAGGAGGGCGCAAAGCTGCGCCTGCTGGCCGGAGCGGAGCGCAAAGCCTTCACCATCCGCGGCGTCATCGAGTCGGCCCGGCTGGAGCAGGCTCTGGGAGGCAATCTGGCGGTCATGGACATCGCGGCAGCCCAGGAAGCCTTCAGCAAGATCGGCAGGCTGGACAGGATCGACCTCATCGTTTCGGGCGATCAAACGCCGGAAGCCTGGGCGGATCGCCTCAAGACTTTCCTCCCCCCCGATGCGGCAATTCGGAGGCCCGGCAGCCGGAGCCTCCAGGTGGAGCAAATGGTCAGCGCCTTCCAGTTGAACCTGACCGCCCTCAGCTTTATCGCCATCCTGGTCGGCATGTTCCTGATCTATAACTCCATCGCTGTCTCCGTCCTGAAGCGCCGCAAAGAGATCGGGATGCTCCGCGCCCTGGGAACATCCCGCCGGCAAATTCTGATGCTTTTCCTGCTGGAAGCGGCCTTCTTCGGCGCGGTAGGATCGGCTGCCGGGCTGGGGCTGGGCGTCCTGATGGCAAAGGGCGCTCTTTCAGCGGTCTCTCGGACGGTCAGCGAACTCTATATCCTGGTGGAAGCGCAAAAGCTGTATATCCCCATCTCCGTGCTATCGCAGGGCTTCGGAATCGGGATGACAACCACCCTGGCAGCCGCGCTTTTTCCCGCTCTGGAGGCGGCCCGCGTGCCGCCCCGGGAAACCTTCGGAGAGACCGGCATGAACCGGAAGGCCAGACGGCTGGCTCTCCGGCTGGCCTTCGGCGGAGGAGTGTGCCTGGCGGCAGCCTGGGCGCTCTCCGCTCCGGGCCGGGCGCTGGGCGGTGAAAATCGCGGGTTTGTTGCCGCCCTACTGATCATCATCGGCTTTTCCGCCCTTACCCCTCTGGTAACGCTGGCCTTCAGCCGCCTTCTCGCCCCACCGATCCGGTGGCTTCTCGGCATCATCGGCGAGTTGGCCGGAAAGAGCCTGGTGGAATCCCTCCGGCGCACTTCCATCGCTATCGCCGCCCTGATGGTCTCCATCGCGCTTCTGGTCAGCCTTTCGGTGCTGATCTTCAGCTTCCGGCGGACGGTGGAGGTCTGGATTTCCCAGAGCGTCAAGGCCGACCTTTTCGTCAGCGCGGCCTCCCGCCCGGTATCGGGAAGCGCCTCCGTCCTGCCGGAAGCCGTGATCGCCTATGCCCGCTCGCTGCCGGAGGTGGAAGCCGCCGATACGCTCCGCTCCATCGAGTCCGAATACAACGGAAATCCCTTCCTGCTGGCCGCTGTCGATATGGCTGTCCAGACCAGCCAGAACCGCCTGATGCTGATGCGGGGGGATAAACGGGATATCCTCCGCCGCACCCGCGACTCCGGGGAGGTGATCGTCTCAGAAAGCTTTGCCAGCAAGCACCGTGCCAGGGAAGGGCAGACGGTTGTCCTGACAACGCCCTCCGGCCCCCGTCTCTTCCGGATAGCCGGCCTTTACTACGATTACAGCACCGAAACCGGCGTTATCCTGATGGACCGCCGCGTTTTTACCCGCTACTGGCGCGATGCGCTGGTCAATAACCTGGCCCTTTACCTGAAATTCCCTTCTCAGTCCGGCCCGGTGGCCGAACGAATCCGCCGGCATTTCGCCGGGCGCTACGACCTGATGCTCACCCCCAACGGCGAACTGCGGGCGCGGGTGATGCGTATCTTCGATCAGACCTTTGCCATCACCTACGCCCTGCGCCTGATCGCCATTATTGTAGCAGTACTGGGGGTTACGGATACCATGCTGGCCCTGGTGGCGGAAAGGGGCAGAGAAATCGCTGTCCTGCGGGCGGTCGGAACCTCCGCAGCCCAGATACGGCGCATCACCCTGACAGAATCGGGGCTAATGGGGCTGATCGCCTTTCTGATCGGTTCGGTTGCCGGTATCGCCCTGTCGCTTCTTCTTATCTTCGTCATCAACAGGCAGTTCTTCGGCTGGACGATCCAGTTTGCCCTGCCCTCGCAGATGTTTGTGCAGTCTTTTCTGCTGGTGATGGCCTCGTGCATGGCGGCAGGCGCTATCCCGGCCCATTTCGCCGCCCGCAGCAGCCTGGCCGAAACGATCCGGACGGAATAACGATGCGCTCTTTCCGCTTTTTTGCCCTCGTTCTCTTGCTGCTTACCGCCATGCCTGTCCGTGCGGAGTGGCGTCAGGCGCTGCCCGGCTACCGCTTCGCCTTCCCCCGCGACCATGCCGCCCACCCGGAGTTCAAAACCGAATGGTGGTATTACACCGGCCATTTGACCGCCGCCGATGGGCGCGCCTTCGGCTACCAGATCACCTTTTTTCGCACCGGAGTTGCCCGATCTCCGAAGCTGAAGCGATCCCGCTGGGCGCTCCGCTCCATCTATTTCGCGCACTTCGCCCTGACAGGCCCGCAGGAAAAGCGGTTCCGCTATTTCGAAAAGGCCAGCCGGGGCGCTCTCGGAACCGCCGGAGCCGCAACAAGCCGCTACCGCGTCTGGCTCGATGACTGGGAAGCCGCCTTGCATGGCAGAACCCACCGCCTGAAAGCCAGCGCCGGAACGGTCGCTCTCAGCCTCGACCTCACGCCGGCCAAACCCCCAGTCATTCATGGCCAGAACGGGGTCAGCGCAAAGAGCGAAGGACGCGGCAGGGCTTCCCATTACTACTCCCTGACCCGGCTGGCAGGCAAAGGAACCCTGAAGCTGGACAACCGAACGATACCCGTTCAGGCGCAGAGCTGGATGGATCACGAATTCGGGAGCAACCAGTTGGCCCCGGATCAGGTGGGCTGGGACTGGTTCAGCCTCCAACTGGAAGACGGAACCGACCTGATGCTCTACAGGATGCGCCTTGCGAGCGGGAAAGCCGACCGCTTTTCCAGCGGAACCCTGCTCTTCCCGAACGGCAAGAGCCTGCACCTCAGGCGGAGCGATTTCCGGGCGGAGCCTTCCGGTTTCTGGCAAAGCCGACTGAGCGGAGGGCGCTACCCCGTACGCTGGCGTATCGAGGTTCCCTCGGGGCAATTGGCCCTCGCCATCGAGCCGACGCTGGAGAGCCAGGAGCTGATGACCCGCCTGAGTACAGGCGTCACCTACTGGGAAGGCAGCGTTCGCATATCCGGCAAACGCCAGGGAAAGCCCACTCGCGGAGTCGGCTATATGGAACTGACAGGCTATGCGGAGGCGTTTCGAAAGAAGATATGAGGACAAAGCGCGCGCTACCATTACGCGCCCCAGAAGTTGTACGTGGGAACCCCCAGAATAATTCCGACCAGGCTCCAGCCGGGGCCGACGGCGCAATCGCCCAGGATCAAACCGAGGAAGAAGGGGCGTGCGCTGCGGTAGGCGGGCAGCCCGCCGTAGCGCAGGGTCAGGATCTTGAGAAGCCAGCTAATGAAGAGGGGAACCCATATCTGGTTCATCGACCAGCCGCCGGCGATGGTGAAGCCGATGGCGTGGAACGGCCACCAGAAGAACCGGGCGCGCAGTGCCATGAGCGCCAGAGAAACCAGCATTCCCACCCCGATAGCGATATTGGCCGGGCCGTCGGGAGGCCGGGGGCTTTCGAGCCACCCCTGGAGACGGTTGTAGATTTCGTAGCCGTACCAGTGCCCTGACCAGAACTTGGCCGCCGTTCCATATTGATATCCCAGGTGTAGGAAGGCCCAGATGCTGGCCGCCGCGCCGACCAGGGCGGAAAGCATCATCGCCAGGGACAGCCTCCGGGCATCGAGCCGGGCGCGGTCGGCCAGGCGGAACCCTTCCATCTGGTGCGGCATCGGATGGCTCCGATAGGCCCGGTTGAACCACCAGTAAAGGGCCAGCATCCCCATATCACGGCCTGCAAGACGGGCGGTTCCGATGAGAGACGGGATCATCAGGTCCGGTCCCATCAGCACGAAGTCATGGGCCGGCGCTCCCAACTCAGCCCGCATCCGCGTCACCGCAAACGAGATCACCAGATAAAAGGCGAAAAAAAGGAGCGCAACCGGCAGGCTCATCCCGGCGGCCAGCGAAAAGGCGATAAGGGCCGTCATTCCCCCGGCCAGTCCCCAGAAGGCGGCGCGGTAGCTCATCGCTTCCCGGCCTCCGGCAAGCTCGCCGGGCTGCCCTTGGATGGCCTGCCGCACCTGCCTCAGATAGCCCCGGCCTGTCCACAGCAGGGCCAGACACAGCCCGACACAGGCCCCGAACTGCTGGTGGCTGACATAGGGGAAACCGGGAGCGGCATCCCAGGCCGCCGCGCTGGAGACCACCCGCTCCGCCTTCAGGAAGAGATAGAAGAACCAGCAGGAGAAGAGGAGGTCTACCGGAAGCAAAAAGCCTAGCCCGATTACAAACGGATAAAAGTAGAGCGGGGTCCACCCAACAGCGTTCCACGGCTTGCCGGAGACGTAATTCTGGAGGTCGTAGACAGCCACCGGCACGGACGGAAAAGAAGGCATCAGGTGGTGAAGGCCGTTCAGCAGGTTGACGGCGGCAGCGAGCGCGAAACCCAGCCACATCAGCCGGTTCCGAAAGAGCATTCCTGCCGGTTCGGTCATCTCGAAAGGCAACTGGACTATCGGGAAGGTGAGGCGTTCCCGGTCGGCCCACTGCTTCCGGAAGAGAACGTTGATGCAGAGCATCACCCACAGCAGAGCAACCATAAACCCCACCCAGGCCGCCGCCGGGATGAGCCAGGCGCGCAGGTGGGGCAGCGTATAAAGGGTCGAATTGCCGGTGAAGTAGCCTGTGACGGCTTCCCTGTCCCGGACGGTAAGCCACCCGGGTAGGATCGGCTTCAGAAGGCTGTCCCACCGGTTGGCGGGGGTGGCGAAATAGGCGACATGGGCAACGATCTGCATGAGGGCCTGCACCATGTCCATCCCGCAGAGGGCGGAGGCGATGCAGAGCATGACATACAGGGTCAGCATCTCTCCCTGGGAAAAAGCAAGCCTCGGCAGAAACCGCTTCAGCAGCGCGTTGGCCGGGACCAGGAGCAGCAGCAAAAAGATGATGTGAGGAAAAAGGGAGATGCTGGTGGTATAAGGCCCCTGGCGCACCCGTTCGTTCTGCATGATCCAGTAGGCGTTGGGAATCATGAGCGCCAGGCCCAGCAGGACAGATCTGACGGATACGGCGGAACGCGGCGCAGGAGTTTCTACACCCGTTAAATGTTGAGGTTCGGTGCGGGCAGGGGACAAACGGGCCTCCATGTTGCTTATAAAACCATAGTTCCCTGCCCGCAATGCTATTCCTTTTAAGGGGCAGCCGATGGGCCGCCCTTACCAGGGGATCAGCGTTTTGGCATGCCCGTCCAGGAAGAGCTCGTTGCGCCTGCCGATATGAGGCTGCCAGTCGCTGTCCGGAGGAGAGCTGCCGCCCACCGTCCAGGCGGCTTTCCCCCAGGATTTGTAATAGAAGCCGCAGTAGATTATATGTTCGTGGGAAGTGTCCCCGCTTCCGATGTTTTCAGGGAATTTTCCGCGAGGGCAGCGGGCTTTCGCCGGATCGGGTTCGGCGTATTTGGCGGAAAGCATATTGCTATAGCCTTGATCGGGGTTTTCGACGCTGGCTACCCGCCAGGCGGCGTAAAAATAATCTGTCCAGACCGTTCCGCCCGCAAAGGGAGGGATACTCTGACAGATCCACACCTGGCGGTTCTTCAGGTAGGGGTCGAAAAGCGGGATCATCCACCCCAGCCGGGCATAGGGGCGCATGGTCGAAGGCCCCTCGAATGCCGGATGCGGCGGGGAGGGGGTGAACTGCAAATCGTTCCAGGCCGGGTAGGGCATCCTCCCGTCGTAATCCTGAAGATACATCAGCATGGCTTTGCCGATCTGTGACAGATTGCTCAGGCAACTGGCTGCTCTCGCCTTTTCCCGCATCTGAGCGAAGGCCGGGAATAAAATGGCGGCAAGAATGGCGATGATGGCAATGACAACGAGCAATTCGATGAGGGTAAATCCTTTCCGTGCGGCCACTCAATCGACTCCCTTCGAGGTGGATTCATCGGAAACATTCTAACATTTAGATATTCAAAAGTCAACATAAAACAGCGAAATAAAAAACCGCTGCGTCATCCCGGCTTCAAGCAGGAGAAATACTGCGGATAGCAAAAATAGTTTTGATATCCTGGCTTGATGCGATTTTTAGGAGGCGGATTCATGCCCACAGCGATCATATCGGATGCCCTGCCCTACACTCCAGAGGAGGTAGCCCGGCACAGGACGGCGTTTCACCGGGACGGGTTTCTGCCGATTCCCGGCGTGCTGGAGCCGCAGGAGGTGGAGGCCCTCAAATCGGCGGTCGACCGGGTGTTCGCCGATGCGAAGTGGCGGGAAAACCACAACATTTACGGTGATTTCGTGGCGGTCAGGCTCTTCGAGACCGATCCGGTGTTCGAGGATATGCTGACCCGCGAGCCGATCATCGGGCTGGTGGAAAGCATCCTGGGGGGCGACTGCCATCTGGTCGCCCAGAACGTCGTCCGCAACGCTCCCGGCCAGGCTATCGATAGCTTCCATGTGGATGATGTCCTATACTTTCCCATCGGCGAGGGGATGGCCCGCCACGACACCAATCTAACGATGCCGGTCCATATCCTGACCGTTCAGATTCTCCTCACCGACGTTCCTTCCGTGGAATACGGCCCCAGCCAGTACATCCCCGGCAGCCACTATTCCGGGCGGCATCCCGACGATCCCCGGAATCCCTCGTTTGAGGGCAAACCCATCGTCTCCGTGCTGGGCCGGGCCGGGGACATCTATCTTCATAACGGCCAGTGCTGGCACAGGGGCGCTCCCAACGCCTCCGACCGGGTGCGCTACCTTTTCCAATTGAGCTACGGCGCTCGGTGGGTGTCCCAGCGGTTCTATCCCTTCGTCAACTACCAGTTGCCCCGGCATATCCATGACCGCGCTGATGAGCGGAGAAGGCGCGTGCTGGGCTTCCATCCCAAGGGAGCTTACGGTTAAGCCCCGCTTTTTCGGGCGAAGGGCAGTGACCTATGGAATCAGGCCGACTCTTCTGCTGTGCGGTTTTCCTCGTCTGCTTTACCGTATGGACGGCAGAGCAGGCCGAAAGCGCATCCGGCGAAAATTCCGTTGCGCGGTGGCTGGCTCAGATAAGAAATCCGAACCCGGCTGTTCGCGCCAAATCCGCCTATGCGTTCGCCGCGCTGTCCCTGCCCGATAAAAAGGCGGATTCCGAGATGCTGGCGGCATCCTTGAGCGATCCCGATCCCTTTGTCCGCCGCCAGGCAGCCGTCGCCGCCGCCGAACTGGATGCCGATCCCCGCCTGGTTGCGCCCGCATTGGCGCAGGCGCTTTTCGACGGCGAGGAATCGGTGCAACGGGGCGCGGTCTTTGCGATGGCGCGTATCGGTCCACCGGCGGCGTCCTTCCTGGTGAAGATCATCGCTGAACCCGAGCGGTTCGCATCGAGAGGCTTCACCCAGGCCGATTATGCCGCCTTTATTCTGTCCAGCTCGGGGCCATCCGTCGTTCCCGATGTGCTTCGTCTGGCGAATGCATATCTTGCCGAAGATCGCCGTCCCGGTGATGTTCTGGTCGGCAACTATGCCCGGTTTATCCTGAGTAGAATCGGGCCCCCGGCAGTTCCCTCTCTGATCGATGCTTTGAAATCCCCTTCCCTGCCCACCTGCAGCCTGGCGGTGGCGGCGCTTGCGGCAATTGCCTCCCCCGAGCAGTTGCGACAGAAGGCCGTATTGTCGGGCCTTCTGGATGCGCTGGGCAGCCGCGATTTCAATACCGAATACGCCGCCCTGCACGGTCTGGCCCGCATTCAGCCCAAAACAGGGCCGATCACGGCTCGCATCATCGCCAGGCTGAATGAACTGAAGCCGGTTCCCTTTTCGGGCAACCTTTTTGCAGGCGTCAGCCCCGAAGGAGTCAGGCTGCTCGCTCAGGCTTACAGCAGCCCGCAGGAAGGGGCAAGACGGGAGTTCGGTCGCGCCCTGATTGCGCTGGGGTCTGCGGCAAAAACCGCCGCGCCCGCTTTCCTGAGCGCCCTGCAGGACTCGAAGGGCCGCTCTCGACGTCAGCCCTCCCCCGCCTCTGCCGGGCGTCCCGCCACCTGGGTCCAGATAAACTCCAACAGCAAGGCACCATCGATCTTGCCCACCTCCTCCGGCGTCACGCCCTCTGGGAGCGGGTCCATCGTCCCCTCGGAGGGCGATGGGGATAAGAGGAGGGGCTTGCGTTTCTTCCGAGGCACTTGCACCCGCAGGGCAACCTCGAAACGTCCCGCCTGAGGCCCTTCCCGACAATAGGCACCCACCCCATTCACCCGCCTTCCCTGCGGCGCTTCATAGGGATCTTCCATCCGTTGTCCCACTCATCCCCACGTGTCGTTCATCGGTCAGGTCCTCCCAAAGCCCACTTCATCCAGGTCCCACAGGTCGATCAGTCCGTCTTGTGCCCTTTTTTTAGCCGTTCCAAATCGGCCACCTTCACCTCGACTTTCTCCGCCTTTTGCTTGTGCGTCACCCTCCGACTCGTCCGTTGATAGGAGACCTTCACCCGTCGGAGCAACCGCCTCAGCCAATCCACCCCTAATCTCACCCCGGGTGCCTCCGCTAACCATACCGCCACCTGCCCCGCCGTCCAGGCCCGCTCCCCTTTCCCGATCTCCGCCCGCAACGCCGCCACCTTCTCCGGCGTCAAGATCGAAGCCTGCCCCACATGCGCCCGGTCCGGCAACGCCTCAAACCCTCCCCTCAGATACGCCTTGATCCAATGCAGCACTCGCTTCCCACTCAGCCTCCAGTGCGGGGCGATTCGGGGAATACTCCACCCCGCATCCGAGAGCCACACCCTCTCCAGCCGATCCCGGGTGCGCGGCATCACCCCCAGTGCATGCGCCTGACGGTGCAATTCGACCCGCTCTTCCTCGCTTAGATGCACTCGATACCTGTCCGTTCCTCACTCCCTCTTCTCATTGCTTCTCCTTTCTGGACACTTACTCCACCTTCCTGCTTAGCGGCGCAGCCGCGTCCAGGAGAGCGGCAAAGATGAGGCGCTTTTCCCTCCTGCTGTCATTACGAGGAGCGAAAGCTCCGCGGCAATCTCCATCGTCATAAAGGCCCACGAAGGCTCTACTCATGGGCTATACCCTGAAGATTGCTTCGTCGCTGGCGCTCCTCGCAATGACAGCAATGGGGCTATATGCTTGGAACCAGGGGGAGGAACAGGTTAAATGCGGGTTGACCCCGACTTCTGACCTTTCAGCTATCCGCCCTCCCCCTTCCGTTCGATCCCCAGGTTCCGCATATGGAAGGCCAGGGCTTCCTGGATGTGGATGTCCCAGTAGCCCCAGTCGTGCGCTCCGGGGAACTCCCGGTATTCGTGGGGATAGCCCAGTTTTTCCAGATGCGCGTGGCAGGCGCGGTTGTCCTCCAGCAGGAAGTCTTCCGCGCCGCAGTCGATCCGCAGGGCAGGGCGCTTGTCGGCCTCCAGTTTTTCGGCCAGGGCGAAAATATCGTCCGGACCGCCCTGCGGGTTTACGCCAGCGATCCGGCTGAACTCCACGGCCCGCGGCTCCAAGGAACCCTCCGGGAAAGGCCGGTGGGCGAAGGCCAGCGCCCCGGAATGGCTGTTGGCGGAGCCAAAAAGGTCGGGATATTTCAGGGCCAGCTTGGCGGCCCCGTAACCGCCCATCGACAGCCCGCCGATGCACCGGCCCGACCTTTCCGCCCTCGTGGGCAGCATTTTGTCCACATAACCGAGCAGATCGCCTGCGATGGCCGTTTCCCAGGCCATCCCTTCCTTCGCATCGCAGTAGAAGCCCCGCCCGCCGTCCGGCATCACCACAATCAGGGGCAGCCCGGCCACGTACCGCTCGATAGAAGTGCGCCTGAGCCAGACGGTGTGGTCGTCGCTCAGGCCGTGCAGGAGGTAAAAGACGGCAAACGGCCCCTTCGCTTCCCCTTCGGGCAGGATGATATTAGCTGCGGTCGCCTTCCCCAGCGCATTGCTGAAATATTTCAATTCGCAAAATGCCATGAATGAACTCCTTCAAAAAGGGCGCGCCTCGGCGCGCCCTTCCACCGCTCTCACTTAATCCTCGACTGTCACCGCAGGCGGGTTCGCGAAGTCGTGGTAGCGCTCGCGGACGCGGCCACCCTTCACATCCCCGGCGTGGACGAGGAGCCGGTAGCGGAAAGTGAGGGTCTGGCCTGCTTTCAGGATGTGGCTGCCGTCGCGGGCCGGGTCGTTGTAGTAGGCCGCGTAGGCGAAGGGGTTGGCGGTCATCAGGCCGTAGTTGCGGACATGCCAGTGGGTGGGATGGCGGAAGCCCGCCGGATGATCGAAGACCGTGATGCCGACCGCCACGCCGTCCAGGACGCCGGAGTAATCGCACCAGTGGGCGGCTTTTCCCCAGGTCTCGCCCTCGTTGACGCCTCCGACCGCGTTGGTGATGGTCCCTTTCGGCACATCGAGCGGCGTGGCGACCCGGACGGAAAGGATGCCCCCTTCTTTCGTGTCCCCGAAGGTGACATCGCCCTCGGTGGCGTGGAAGGCGATGGTGAAGTCCATCATCCTCTCGCCGCCCGGCAGGTTGTAGATAATGATCTCCTGGCTCTGCTCCAGGATTTTCTCTCGATCCTTGCTCAGCCAGTCGTTCAGGGCCGTGAAGCGCCCGCAGACAGGCCCGCTTGCGACCGTTCCGAAGCTCCTGTGCGCGGTGAAGCCGTGGTCCGGCTCCTCGCTCCAGTTGTCCGTGCCGTTCACATCCCCATGGGCGATATAGACCGATTTATGGTGATGATGGTCCTGGTTCTCCCCGGCGACATCCTTCATGGGGTAATTGCGGGTGACCTGCCGCCCTTCGGGGCCGATGAAAGGGTAGAAATAGGGCCGGGCCGGGACATCGCCGTAGTAGTACGAGGTAAAATGCTCCCCGCCTGCCCTGATATCCAGCTTCGCAGCGCCGCCCTGGACGATCTCCAGCCCGCCGGAAGAGGCGGCCTGCCCGTCCGCCACCACTTTATAGCTCCGGGTCCGGTCTTTTCCCAGAGCGTTTTCGATCCAGGTCAGGACAGCCCCGCGGGTTTCGTGGATTTCCAGTTGCGCCGGGACCGCCCGGTCTGTGGCCTCATCGATCAGGGCCACAGCGCCCGCCTCCCGAACGCCGGGCAGAACCGCCGATACCGGGCAGCCCAGCCGCAGGTGCGGCCCTGCGGCAACCGTCAATCGTTTTTCCATCCGTTCATCCTCCTCAGAATCCGTAGACTTTTTGATAGCGTTCTTTCAGGTAAGCCAGCCCCTTCGTGGCGATAGTCTGGGGATCCGGCGTGTAGTCGAAGACCTCGATGGAGACATAGCGGTCGTACCCGGCCTCTCTCAGCGCCTCGAAAATGGGTGCGAAATCGATATCTCCGAAGCCTGGAGCGCGCAGGTTGGCGTCGTTGGCGTGGAAATGCCCGGTGACCGGGCCGAATTTGCGGATGATCTGCGGGATCGGCTCCTCCTCGCTGGACATGGCCTTCACATCCAGGTGCAGCCGCAGGTTTGGGTGGCCGATCTCCTCCACCATCCGAGCGGCCTCCGCCGCGGAAAGGAAGAAGTCGGTTTCCTGCTTGGAAAGCGGCTCCAGGCAGAGAGCGATCTCCCTTGCGGCCAGAAGCTCCGTGCAGGCGGAGAACGCCTCCTTCGCATAATCCCATGCCTGCGCGTAGGTCAGATCGGGGTGTACGTTTCTCTGCTTGGGAGAACCGAAAACCATCACCCGGCCTCCCAGGTCGCCGCAAAAATCGATCAGAGATTTCAGGTAATCGAGGGTTTTCCGCCTCAAGGCGGCGTCCGGGTGGTTGACATAAAGCCCCTTGGGGGAGACCAGAAGCCAGTGCAGCCCGATGATCTCCAGCCCTTCCCCTTCGGCCACGCCCCGGATCTCCTGCCGTTTCGCCGCGGAGATACCCGTCACCGATTCGGCCAGGGTAAACGGGGCGATCTCCACCCCGTCATAGCCTGTCCGGGCCGCCTCGCGGCAGGTATCCTCCCAGGTCCATCCCTGAAATGTTTCATTGCAGATGGCGAATTTCATCGAAAGCTCCCTTGAAGTGATTGGCTACCACATTCCACAGGCTGCCATGATGTCCTCTTTCAGAGCGGAAACGAAGGGCACACTTCCTTCAAAGGGCATTCCGGGCAGCGCGGCTTTTTGGCCTGGCAGACGGCCCGCCCGTGCCAGACCAGCCGGTGCGCCAGATCGATCCACGCTTCCTGCGGGATGATTTTGCACATATCCTTTTCGATCCTTTCGGGCCGGTCGCTTTCGGTCAGGCCGAGGCGGGCGGTCAGGCGGCGGACATGGGTATCCACCACGAAGCCGGAGGGGATCCCGAAGGCCGACCCCAGAATGACGTTCGCCACCTTGCGGGCCACCCCCGGCAGCCGGATTAGCTCTTCTATCGTTTGCGGAACCTGCCCTTCGAGATCCTCGATCAGCATCCGGCAGGCGGCCCGGAGGTTTTTGGCCTTGTCCCGGAAGAACCCCGTCGAGCGCACATCGTCTTCCAGTTCTGCAAGCGGAGCCCGCGCATAGTCTTCGGGCGTCCTGTATTTCCGGAAGAGCCGGGCCGTGACCCTGTTGACCATCTCATCGGTACACTGCGGGGAGAGGATGGAAGCCACCAGCAGCTCGAACGGCGAGGAATAATCGAGGGAGCATCGCGCGTCCGGGTAGTTTTCTTCCAGTATATCCAGAATCGCGCGAACCCGCGCCGGGTCTGGAGGATCGAGCATAGAGGCAACTCCTTCGTGTAGGGAAACGCATATCTGCCGATGATCAACAGTTCACCAACGCGAACGACCGATCCTCCGCCGATTTGAAGACGGCCCTTGCGGGCGAACGGTTTTTATGGTAGAATCTCAAAAAGGACAACGGGGAGGGCTTCGAGGTTGAGAGCATCGCAATTGTATTTTCCAACCCTGCGTGAGATGCCCGCAGAGGCCGAATTGATCAGCCACCAGCTTTTGCTGCGGGGCGCGTTTATCCGCAAGGTTTCCGCAGGGGTCTACGAGTTCCTGCCTCTGGGCTGGCGGGTTCTTCGCAAGGTGGAGGAGATCGTCCGCCAGGAGATGGACCGGGCGGGCGGGCAGGAGCTGCTCCTTCCCAGCCTCCAGCCCGCCGAACTCTGGCAGGAGTCCGGGCGGGACGCGCTCGATATCCTGATGCGGGTAAAGGACAGGCGGGAGAGGGAGCATTTCCTCGGCCCTACCCATGAAGAGATTATCACCGACCTGGTGAGGCGCGACGTGCGCTCCTACCGCGAGCTTCCCCTCCGCCTCTATCAGATTCAGACCAAGTTCCGGGACGAGCCGCGGCCCCGGGGCGGCCTTATCCGCTGCATCGAGTTCGTCATGAAGGATCTTTACAGCTTCGATGCCGATGAGGCCGGTCTGGACGCCTCCTACCGGGCGATGTACGACGCCTACTGCCGCATCTTCCGGCGCTGCGGCCTGGACTTTATGATCGTCGAAGCCGAATCGGGGGCTATCGGCGGATCGGAAAACCTGGAGTTTCAGATTCTATCGGAATCCGGGGAGGATACTCTTTTCCACTGCACGGCCTGCGGCTATGCGGCCAACGTGGAGCGAGCGAGCATCGGGCGCAGGCAGCCTGCCCCCGGCAGCGAAACGCCCGGCGAGCGGGCCGAAGTGGAAACCCCGGGCATGAGAACCGTGGAGCAGGTGACCGCTTTCCTAAAAGTTCCGGCCTCCCGGCTCATCAAAACCCTGCTCTACCGGGCTGATAGCGAGCCGGTGGCCGCCCTGGTGCGGGGAGACCGGGATCTGAACGAATCCAAGCTGCGCCGCCTGCTGGGAGCCGAATCGGTGGAGATGGCGGACGCGGAAACGGTTATGGCGATCTCTCGCGCGCCCGTGGGGTTTGCCGGGCCGGTCAGCCTGGGCATCCGGATCGTGGCCGATGAGGAAGTGCGGGGGATGGTCAATGCCGTCACCGGGGCCAACAAGGGTGATGCCCACCTCCTGAACGTCAATCCGGGCCGCGATTTCGAGATCTTCGCCTGGGGCGACCTCAGAAACGTGGCCACCGGAGATCCCTGCCCGCGCTGCGAGTCCGGGATCTACCGGGAGGCCAGCGGCATCGAGGTGGGCCATATCTTCAAGCTGGGCACTAAATACAGCGATTCCATGAACGCTTCAGTTCAGGATGAGGCCGGAAATCTGGTTCCCATCCTGATGGGCTGCTACGGAATCGGGGTGACGCGCACCCTGGCCTCGGTGGTGGAGTTCAGCCACGACAAAGACGGCATCATCTGGCCCCTTTCGGTGGCCCCTTACCATACGATCATCGTCCTGGTGAACCCTTCCGATCCGGTTCAGTCCGAATTGGCGGAATCGCTCTATGCCCGGCTTTCCGATCAGCATGTGGAAGTCCTGCTCGACGACCGGAACGAGCGTTCGGGCGTCAAATTCAAGGACGCCGACCTGATCGGGATTCCCTTGCAGGTCGTGGTGGGCCGGACGGCGGCGGAAGGGAAAGTGGAGTTCCGCACCCGGAAGGACAAATCTCAAAAGATTCTGCTGACCGCGGAGGAAGCTCTGGAGCATATCGCGGAGGCCCTCAAGGGAGATTGACATGGATCCGGCCCTCTGGGACAAAACGCTGCGCCTGATCGCGGCGGCGGCGCTGGGCGGGGCCATCGGCTTCGAACGCGAGACCCACAACCGGCCCGCCGGGCTGCGAACCCATATCCTGGTCTGCGTCGGGGCCGCCCTGATCACCAATATATCCATCATGACCGCGGGTGCCCAGTTCGACCCCGGAAGGATCACGGCCCAGATCGTGAGCGGCATCGGGTTCCTGGGGGCCGGGACGATTGTGCGCCAGGGGAACATCATCCGGGGGCTGACCACGGCGGCAAGCCTGTGGACGGTGGCCGGAATAGGAATCGCGGTGGGGAGCGGAGGCGAAGGCTACTACCTAGCCGTGGTGGCGACCCTTGTGGTGATCGTCACCCTGTCCATCCTCAACCGGGTCGAAAGCCGATGGATCACCCGGACCGGGCTGAGGGAGATTCGCATCACCTTCCAGCCAGGCAGCAGCCACCTGCACGAGATCATGACATCTCTTCTGGATATGGCCCTCCAGATCGAAAAGGTCAAATTCCTGGAAAAGCCAGAGGAAGGCACAGGCCAGACGGTCAGCTTGCAGGTCAAAATGCCCTACGCCACCGACCACGAAACCATCACCTACGCCCTGCTGGCCTTTCCCTATGTAACCCATGTGGAATGGCAGTGACGCAGGATCGGGAGCAAAACAGCCATCTCCAGGCTACAACGATGGATTGATCCCCAAAATAAAAAAGCCGCCTCTTGTCAGGCGGCCCTTTTTACAGGCGCTAGGTGCTTGTGGATACAATGGCGCGATTCCCTGCAAATCCCTCATGCAGTCGCTCGATGTTTTTGCGGATACTCAGCTTTTCTTTGATTTCGTGCAGGTGGAACTCTACGGCCCGGCGGCTTATTCCCAGCGCCCGGGCGATTTCCTCGCTCTTTTTCCCCTCCAGCAGCAGCAGCAGGATATTCACTTCCCGCGAGCTGAAACGCAGATACCAGAGGCTCAGCTCGGACGACATGTATCCATGCCCCCTTATCCTCGATATTGAGAGGCTTGTTACTTTATATCACAACGCTTCCGCGCTTGTCAATAGCCGGACAGGCTCGACTGCAAAAAGTTCGCTCAAACACTGCCCGCCGCCAGGCCGGAGACCAGAGACATAATCCTTTCGCGGTAAGGGGAATGGAGCGCCAGGGCCATCTGTGTTTCCACATAGCCGGCGGGAACGCCCATGTCGTAGCGACTGCCCTCCGGCTCCATCGCCAGATACGGCTCGCGGCCCAGCAGGTCCGTCTGGGCGGATGTCAGTTGAATTTCCCCGCCTTCACGAAGATCGCGGGCGATATGATCCTCCAGAATGTCGAAGATGGCCGGGCCGAGGATATGCATTCCGAAGAAGCAGAGGTACTCCTTTTCTTGCAGCCCCTCGGCCCGGAGGTGCTGGCTCGCGTAGGCCGGATCGGGCTTTTCGTAAAGGCTGGCGATCCGGTAGACAGGAGGACGTTCGGCGATCATCGGGCCGGTGAGAGTCCCGAAGAGATGAATCAGGCTTTCGGGCGTCCTCTGTACCGCCGAGACGTTTCCGCCGAACCGTTCATAAACGGAGATAAGCTGCCGGGCGCACCGGAGACGGTTGCCGGAGAGGTAGATGTGATCTCCCAGCATCAGCAGAAAAGGATCGTCCCCCACGAAGTCCCGGGCGCAGTGGACCGCATGGCCGTAGCCCTCCTGGGTATGCTGAAGAACAAAGGTCATCCGACGCCCCATGTCTTCCAGGCGGTCAGATGCCTTCAGCGCCCATTCCTTGCCGCGAAACGATTCCCGCATCTCCGCGGACAACCCTTTGAAATGGCTCTCGATCTGCTCCTTGTTGCGCGGGGAGGCCACGATGCAGATCTCCTCAATGCCCGATTCCAGGGCTTCCTCCGCAATGATCTGGAGAACGGGCTTCGCCAGCCCATCCCGGTCGACCAGGGGGAAAAGCTCCTTTTTGACGCTATGGGTGGCCGGGTACTGGCGCGTGCCCTTTCCTGCTGCCGTAATGACTGCTTTTCTGAGTGGTTTCATGAAATGATCGTCTCTCCGAACGCCTCGGCCCCCGGCGAGGAGCCGTCGAACAACTGGGGCCGCGCGCCTGTCATCGCCTCGTACTCCGACAGAATTGATTGAAGTTCCGCCGCCGCATCGCCGCCCGCCAGGACTGCCACCGTTCCCCCGGAGCCTCCGCCCGTGATCTTCGCTCCATAGAAGCCCTTTTCAGGCCCCGGCTTCCTCACCAGATTCACCAGAGCGTCCGTTTCGCGGCTTCCCAGGCCGCACCGTTTGCCGTAACTCCAGTGCGAGCCGTACATCTGCTGCCCGGCCCGGATGAGATATCGCTCCCTTCCGCTCCGGCCCGCTTCCTCCAGGCATTTCAGGAAGACCTGCACCCGGTGGTTTTCATAGATCGGATGCTCCGTACAGACCCGGACGGAATAGACAGCCTCCGGGTCTATCGCGGTCACCGGGTCGGACGTTTCGCCGTAGCGAGCGAGAAACTCGCTGCCCTTTATGCGGGAGGGCAGAAGCCGGGCATAGCGATCCCGATACTCCTGAGGGGCGATATTCGCCAGATAGCCGCCCCAGGGGTCGTCGCCGACTGATTCGGTCAGAATTTTGAGGCCCATGAAGGCGGCCACCCGCACCCGCGTATACCGGCTACCCCCGACCGAGTGCTTCACATGGGAATTGATCCCCATCACCCGGCAGCCGTCGGGCAGGGGGGCCTGGCCGAGTAGATCATGGGGTTGGCACTTCAAAATCAACAGCCGCCCGGCTTCACCCAGGGCGGAAGTGACCTGATCCATGATCCCGCAGGGCGCGCCGACCACCCGGTTCTCCACCACTTGGCAGAGCCGGGCCAGAGTCAGCCCGTCCATCCCGATCCCGAAAACCGAGGCGATGGCCTTCATGGCGGCCACCTCGATAGCCGCCGAAGAGGATACGCCGGCCCCCAGGGGAACGTCGCTGGACAGCAAGAGATTGGCTCCGCACGGGAAGCGGCCCGTCAACCCTTCCGCCAGCAGCGCATAGAAGGCTCCGGCCAGATAAGCGGCCCATCGGGTCTGCGGGGAACGGGTCAGCAGGCAGCGAACCGCCTCATACGCGATCAAGCCTTCTCCGCTGTAGAAATCGCTCAGAGGGATGCAGCAGTCTTCCGCAAGCCCCTCCCGGGCGATGCCCAGGCTGCGGATGCGGAGGAGGCCGTCCCTGCGCTTTTGCAGCCCCACCTTCGCCGCCTCGGCCAGGGGGCTTTCCAGCACCAGGGAGCCGGAGTAGTCCGCGATCCCGCCCATCACATCGAGCCGCCCCGGGGCGCGGGCCGCCGTTACCGGTCCCTCGCCATCGAAAAACCGCCCCTGCTCGGATCGGACTGTCCGGATGAAGGCTTCCATACCGGGCACGGTCATGGGTGGGCTACTCCTCGATCCTCAGATACATGCTCTTGTCGCGCATGACGGGCAGGGCGTTGATCTCCTGGAGGGCCTGCTGCACAGCCGCTTCTCCCGCCCGGTGGGTGAGCATTTCGACATGGCCCGCATTGGTGGTCATTTCCACCAGAGAGGCGCGAACCGAGGTGATGCTGATGCCGTGGCTGCCCAGGACGGTGGCGATCTTGCCGATGACCCCGGGCTGATCGACTATCGGGAAGCGCAGGTAGAATTTGCAGGCCACCTCGCTCATCGGCTGGATGGTCTTGCGGTTCCAGTAGAGGGAGCGTTCCGCCTGGAAATCGGCCTCCCTTGAGCGCAGGATCGCCTCCACTATGTCGGAGACGACCGCGCTGGCGGTGGGCATCCGGCCCGCCCCTCGCCCCAGAAACATCGCCTTGCCGATAGCGTCGCCTTCCACATAGATGGCGTTGTAGGTTTCGCGCACCGATGCCAGGGGATGGTGGCGGGAAAGCATGGTCGGGTGGACGCGCAGCTCGATGGAGCCGCCGGCTTCCTTGGCGATAGCCAGCAGCTTGATCACATACCCGAACTCCCGGGCGTAGCTGATATCCTGCGGGCAGACCTCGGAGATGCCCTCTACATAGACATCCTCCATATCGACCGGGATCCCGAAAGCGCAGGAGGCCAGAATCGCCAGCTTGTGGGCCGCATCGATCCCCTCCAGATCGAGAGTCGGGTCCGCCTCGGCGTAGCCGCCTCGGACGGCCTCCGCCAGAGCTTCCCCGAAATCCATCCCGTCCTCGGTCATGCGGGTGAGAATATAGTTGGTGGTTCCGTTCACGATGCCGAAGATGGCGCGAATCTCGTTGGCGACGAACGACTCCCGCAGGGCCGCCAGGATGGGAATGGCCCCTCCCACGCTGGCCTCGAAATAGACCAGCACGCCCTTTTCGCGAGCCGCAGCAAAGATCTCCTGCCCGTAGAGCGCGATGATGGCCTTGTTGGCGGTCACGACATGCTTGCCGGACTCGATGGCCTTCAGCACCAGGGTGCGGGCAGGCTCGTAGCCGCCCATCAGTTCCACCACGATATCGACATCAGGGCGGGCGATGACCGCCTGCGGGTCGGCGGTCATCATCTCGGGCGGCAGAGCGACCTCGCGCATCTGCCCCAGGTTGCGGACCGCCACCTGCCGCAGCACGGGCCGCAGCCCCGTCCGGGCCGCGATGGTGTCGCCTCGCTCCCGGAGGATCTTCACCACCCCGGTCCCCACCGTCCCCATCCCGATCAAGCCGATTCCGATCTCCTTTGCCGCCATCCGCCACCCCTGTCCGACGATATTACAGCGATTGCAACGAAATTATCATAACATAGACCACATAGAAAATCAACCGTACATGCAGAGACCCGAAAACCGGACTGCATTCTTCGCTTGACAGGAGTTTCGCTCGGCTTTCAGGATGTTTAGCAAAGTCAACTCTATCACATGGCAGGCGCTCCCGATAATATAGGTTGCTCTCGGGTGCGCTCTCTTCATTATCGCCTCCCGCCCGATCCTGAATTACCACCTGATGAATGCCGTTAAGCGCCGGAATGCGTGACAGGTGGCAAGACTCATAAGCCTGGAATCTGTGGCATCCACAAATTATAAGCCTCCTCACGATTATATCCGTATTGACACAGAAGGCTTCGCGACCATACCTTCGCGCCGCGTTTGCTTCGACATGACACTGCCCCGACCAGGACTTCCTCTTGCTGCCGATCACCGGCTATCATCCCGGTCAGTCCGAACCTTCTGAAGGCATACAACCTCGATGATACTCCTTCTGAAAAAACCTCTATCCGGCCGCTCCCTGATTTTCATACTCCTGCCCGATGCTCCTTCCCGGCCGGTTCGGGTATAATGGAAGCGGTTTCGGATACTATTCGGCTCGGATGGCAGAAAGGATGTTTCCGCAGCGATGATCTCCGCCTCTCCCCGAACAGGAATACGAAAAAGCCTGATGGCTCTTCACCTCTGGTTAGGCCTGGCCGCCGGTCTCTATGGGTGTGCCATTGGACTGACGGGCAGTCTGCTGGTCTTCCGGGAGGAACTGGAAATGCTCCAATACCCCGATACGACCCGGGCAGTGTCCCTGGCCTCCGGACGAAAGCCGCTGCCCCTGTCCCGACTCTTAGCCGGGCTGCGGCAGAGCCTTCCCGATCTTCAGGAGAAGGATCTGGCGAGCCTAGAAATGCCTGCCCGGCCGGGAGGAGTGTATCGCCTGTATATGGGTGATTTCTATCAGGCGGGCAATTATCGCCTGGTGGCTCTCGATCCTGTTACCGGGCAGATCCTCGCCGACCGGGTCGTGGTGCGCACGCCGCTGGGCTTTGTCTGGCTGCTGCATATCCACCTGCTGATGGGAGCCAAAGGCTTGCTTACCAACGGCATCGGTGGTCTGGTGGTCGCCGGGATGCTGTTGAGCGGCTTCTGCCTATGGTGGCCGGCAACCGTATCGATGCTGAAAACCAGGCTCTCGGTCCGGTGCCGGTACGGTCTCAAACGGCTTCTGTATGATCTGCACAATGTGCTGGGCAGTTATCTGTTCCTGCTGCTGCTACCCCTGGCCCTCACCGGTGCCATGTTCGCGTTTTATACGCCGGTGCAGCAAGCTGTGTATGCGCTGACAGGGACGCCTCCGGATCCGAAGCCGCCGGCCGTCACCCCGCCTGCGGAAGCGCGGCGGCTTCCTATCGAAGCCCTGGTTCGCATTGCGGAGCGCACCGTGCCGGAGGCCAGGCTGAGAGGGGTTTCATATCCGACAGCGCCATCGGAGCCATTCATCGGCTGGAAGCAAACCCCGGGCGAGAGAGGATTTCTCCCCTATACCTCGGTCACCGTCGACCCGTATACCGGCCATGTCCTGCGCGTTGAGCAGGATCGCACCGCACCCGCGGGACCGCGGGTCATGAGAGCCTTGAGTTCGCTGCATTTCGGCCGGTGGGGTGGCCTGGGTACAAAACTCCTTTATAGCCTGACCGGTCTAATGCCGACCGGTCTCTTCCTCACCGGACTCCTCCGGTATCTTCAGCGGCGGCGTGGGCAGGCCCGGAGTCGCTCTCGCATATCCCGATCCCGGGAGATCCCGGAGCTTGCCCCTTCCAAACATCGATAGCGCTCGGCAGAGCGTGGAAAGGATCATTCCGATGATGTCTCTTCCCGAAAATCGAAAAGGGTTTACCCTCATTGAACTGCTTGTAGTGATTGCGATTATCGCGATCTTGGCGGCGATCCTCTTCCCGGTCTTCGCCCAGGCCCGTAAAAAGGCCCGGCAGGCGACCTGCACCTCCAACCTCAAGCAGATTATCACAGCATGGCTGATGTACGCTCAGGATTATGATGAGATGGTGATGCCGGCATACGATTATAGCGGGGCCATCCCCGGTTATGAATGGATCGGCTGGTGGGGCGGATATGACGGCGCGCGTATCGTTCCCAATACCAGCTATCTCTACCCCTATACCCGGCATGAAGGCATCAAAGCCTGCCCGTCCTGGGAGAACCCTCCCAACTCCTGGTGGGGCGTGACCGGTTACGGCTACAACTGGTTCTATTTTCCCGGTAATGACGGTTCCGGATTGCAGGCCGTCTCGCTGGCTGCGGTCCGAACGCCGGCCGAGACCGTGGCGTTCTGTGACGCGGCCCGCATCATGTATTATAACCCCGCCGACCCGACGTTTCTGGAAGGCAGCGCCTACATCCAGCCGCCTTCCTTTGACTATCCAAGTTTCCATGCCCGGCATAACGGCACCGGCCTGGTGGCCTGGGCAGACGGCCATGTCAAGGTTGAGAAACCCAAGATCATGCGCTCGGTCTACCTGTGGGGTAGCACCTCCGTGGATATTGTGACCGGCCATCATCTGGGCGATATCGACCGGGATGGCGACCCGAACACCGATGAGCTTTTCGACCTGCAATGAGCTGAGAGCCTATCCCTATAGGCGGTTTTGGGCATAATTCTGAACGTGAAAACTGCGGATTTCGCCCCGAAAGGAATAGGCTCTTATTGAGCCCTCACCGAGGAGAATCGGCCATTTGCCGTCTTGTCAGAATAACAGAGTATGGCAAATGGCCCCGCATCAGCAAGGCAAGGGGGCGATTACGCTCCCTCCGCGATAATTTCCCCTATCCTCCCGCCATAAACGCATCCCGGATCACGCGGCAGGCGGGACGGGAGCCGCCGAGGCGCACTTCCACCACATCGAAACGGCAGGGCCTGTCCTGGGGATGGTCGCAGAGGTATTGTTCGGCGGCGGCGGTCAGCTTCTGCTGTTTGGCGGGATGGACGGATTCGGCGGGAGTGCCGTAGGCGTTCGAGGAGCGGGCCTTGACCTCTATGAAGCAGAGCGCGTCGCCGTCCAAAGCGATGAGATCGATCTCGCCGGAGCGGGTGTGGTAGTTGCGCTCCAGCAGGATGTAGCCGAGGCTCCCGAGGTATCGGGCCGCCTCTTCTTCGCCCTGCTGGCCGATGCCGCGCTTACCTTTCAAGGGAGGCGCTCCTTTCCGCCACAGGCGCAAAGCTTTTACGGTGGATGGGACACGGCCCCAGCGCATCCAGGCAGGCGAGGTGTTCGGCGGTCCCGTAGCCTTTGTGCCGGGCGAAGCCGTAGCCGGGATAGACCGTATCCATCTCGTCCATCAGGCGGTCACGAGTGACTTTGGCGATCACGGAGGCGGCGGCGATGGACACGGATTTCCGGTCGCCTTTGACGATGCCTTCATGGCGGCAGGGGAGGGAGGGGACGGGATAGCCGTCCACCAGGGCGAAGTCGGGAAGGCATCCGGCCTTTTCTCGAACGGACGCCAGGGCCAGCCTCATCGCCTCATGGGAGGCTTTCAGGATATTGATCCGGTCTATCGTTTCGACATCCACGACGCCGACCCCGACGCCTTCGGCGGCCTCCGTGATGCGCTCGAAAAGCCTCTCCCTCCGGGCGCAAGTCAACATTTTGGAATCGTTCAGGCCGTCGAGGGAGCATTCGAAGGGGAGGACCACGGCGGCGGCCATCACCGGCCCGGCGATAGGCCCCCGGCCCGCCTCGTCCACGCCGGCGATCCACAGGCAGCCGTTCAGCCGGGCGCGCCTTTCGTGGTCCCACGTGGGCCGCAGGGGAGGGACGTCGAGATGGAGGGAGAGCTGACGGGGCATGTGAACGCTTTCGCTAGTGAATCAGGCCGGCACGGCTGAAAGGCCAGAAGACCACCAGGGCTTTGCCCAGGATGCGGCTTCGCTCCAGAGGCCCCCAGCTATGACTGTCGTTGCTGTCGTTCCGGTTGTCGCCCATCACGAAAAGCATCCCCTGCGGGATCTGGTATGGCGGGTACACGTAATACGGGGGTTCCTCGATGTAGGGCTCTCTGAGGGGTTTGCCGTTGATGTAGGTCGCGCCGTCGCGCACCTCCAGGGTATCGCCGGGAAGCCCGACTACCCGCTTGATGAAATCCTTTTCCCGGCCGTCGGGGGATGCCTGCGAAGGGGCCTTGAAGACCACCACATCGCCGCGCTTCGGCTCGCGGAAGCGATAGACGAACTTATTGACCAGGATGCGGTCCCGTTCGAGCAGAGTGGGGTGCATGGAGCCGGAGGGGATATAAAATGCCTGCACCACATAGGGGCGGATGATGAGAAAGACCAGCACGATGGCGATGAGCGCGGATTCCAGCACCTCCCCGGTGGAGTCCGCCGCCGGTTGAGGAAGTGTGCCGGAACGGCCCAGCATGGCGACCCCAAGCCGGCAGACAGCGAGAACCACCACCAGAAGTATGATCCAGGGTACGCTCAAGTTCGCGAGCCAATCCATCATGACTGCTGATAGCGAGCTTCCTTGACGCGGGCGTGCTTGCCGATTTTGCCGCGCAGGTAGTAAATCTTGGCCCGGCGCACGCGGCCCCGGCGCACCACTTCGATCTTCTCCACCCGGGGGGAGTGTACCATAAAGACGCGCTCGACCCCGACCCCGTGCGAGATTTTCCGCACGATGAAGGTGGAGTTGATGGCGCTGCCCCTGCGCCCCAGCACGATTCCCTCGAAGACCTGTGACCGCTCCTTACCGCCCTCGATCACCTTGACGGTGACGCGGACGGTATCGCCGGGTCGGAAATCGGGCACATCGGTCTTCAAAGCCTCCCGGTTCAGGCTCTCAATAATCTGCGACATCTGCGGTTGCCTCCTTCGGAGCGGCCTCGGCCTCCCACCGGGCGACCTGCCGCCTTTCCTCTTCCGATAAAGTAGCGTTCTTCAAAAGATTGGGCCGTCTCTCCCAGGTGCGCCTGAGCGATTGCTCGCGCCTCCACCTGTCCACCGCCCTGTGATTTCCCGAAAGCAAGATTTCAGGAACCTTCCGGCCCAGAAAGTCCGCGGGCCGGGTATACTGCGGGTACTCCAGCAGTCCTTCCGAAAACGAATCGCCTGCCGCCGAATCCTCGTCCCCGAGCGCCCCCGGCAGCAGCCGGATCACCGAATCCATCACCACCATGGCGGGAATCTCTCCGCCGGTCAACACATAATCCCCTATGGATAATTCCGTCAAGCCCGGGACAACCTCCCGGATCCGGTCATCGATGCCTTCATAATGCCCGCAGATCAGGGTCAGGCAACTTTGCGCGGCCAGATCGCGCGCCTGACGCTGACCGAACACCTGCCCCTGGGGGCTCATCAAGATCGCCAGCCCCTCGCCACGCTCCGCCTCGATATGGCAAAGCGCCCTGTAGATCGGCTCTATTTTCATCACCATGCCCGCCCCGCCGCCGTAAGGGGCGTCATCGGTGGTGCGGTGGCGGTCGTCGGTGAAATCCCGCAGGTTATGGAGGCGGATATCCACCAGGCCCCTCTCCTGCGCTCGCTTTACGATGCTGCACGAGATCGGCCCCTCGAACATCTCCGGAAGGACGGTCAGGACATCGATCCGCATCCTTCTACTCGCCCGTCCTCAGACCTTCCACATCGCGCACCAGGATGATGCGCGTCTCCCGGTTGACCGACAGGACGAATTCCTTGACGGCGGGAATCATCGCCTGCGGGGTGACGTAAACATCGTTGGCCGGGGAGGGAAGCACCTGCGTGACGGCCCCCAGAGAGGCCCCTTTGTCCGTCACGATCTCCATCCCGACCAGCTCGTCCACATAAAAACGGTCTTCCGGAAGAGGCAGCCGCTGCGACCGGCGTATCTTCACATGGGCGCGTCGCCAGGCTTCCGCCTCATCGATGCTGTCCACACCCTTCACCTTCAGCAGCACCAGCCTCTGGTGAAACCGCTCGCCCTCCACCCGGACCACCTGCGAGGGGCCGCCGGGAACGGAGAGCATCACTTCCTTCAACAGCTTGTACCGCTCCGGATCATCGGTGTAAGGGACGACTTTAAGTTCTCCGTTCAGACCGAAGGGAGAAACCACCTCCCCGATCATGATATCCCAGGGATCGTCGTCCTGCTTTGTCTGTAGGGGAACGGATCCAGACATTGGCTTACTGCTCCCTGACTTCAAGAATCGTACCGTCTCGAATGACGATCTCCGCCGGGCCGGTGAGCGAGGCCGCAGGCATCCCGGCCTTCGGCTCGATAAAGCCTTCCATCTGCCCGATCAGAAATTCCGCCCCGTCCGGCAGGGCCGCCAGCTCGCCGCGGCTACCCTGAAGCCTGCTTTCCAGCCGGGTCTGCCGCCTGCGTTCCAGGGCGATTTTCGGGCCGATGGCGCGCTTTTCCTCGGATTCCGGCAGAGATTGGAGGCGCTGCTCCTGATAGTCGAGATGGCGGCGTGTGAGGTCGACCCGGTTCAGAGCATCCTCGATCTCCCTGAGCTTCTCCGCCCGGAAGCTTTCCGTGACGACAGCTTTCAGGAGCACCACCCGCTTGACCCACATGAGCAGCCCGCCTTTCAACTTCTGGGTTTCCCGCTGCCGCGTTAGAAATTATGATTCGGGGATGATTTCCAGATAGACTTTCTGCTTTTCTTTCATGGCCGCGGCCTTGACCACGGTACGCATGGCATTGGCGATCTTGCCCTGTTTGCCGATCACCTTCCCGACATCCGAGGGAGCTACCCTTATCTCAAAGGTGGTTCCCTCTTCTCCGGGAACCTCCGTGACGCTGATCTCCTCGGGGGAATCGACCAGGGAGCGAACGAGCAGCTCAACCAGTTGCTTCAAAGTAAAACACCTCCTGCTGTTATGACGCTTCGGTTGCTTCCACGGCGGGCGTCTCCGGCGCGAGCGTCTCGGCGGCCTGCCGTGCAGCCTGCTGTTCGGCAGACCCTTCCAGAATGCCCTGACGGACGAAAAGCCCGCGCACGACATCCGTAGGCTGCGCCCCTCGGCTCAGCCAGAGGTTGGCCTTCTCCGGATCCACCTTGATGGTGCTGGGGTCGGTCAGAGGATTGTAGTAACCCAGGGTCTCGATGAACCGGCCATCCCGAGGCGATCTGGAATCGGCCACCACGATGCGGTAAAACGGCTTGTGATTGGTTCCCATACGTTTCAATCGGATCTTAACTGCCAAAGCTGCATCCTCCTTCGCGTGCGTGAAGACTTATTCGGAAAGATCGAATCGATATTTTGAACCTACCACCCCGGCAAGCCCATTCGGGGGAAAGGCGGGCGCTTCTTTTTGCCCCCTTTGCCGCCCTCGCCGGTGAGGCTGCGGATCAGTTTCCGCATCTGCTCGAATTGGTTCAGCAGTTGATTGACATCCTGGACGGATGTGCCGCTCCCGTAGGCGATCCGGCGACGCCTGCTGCCGTTGATGATGCCGGGGTCCTGGCGCTCCTGAGGGGTCATCGAAAGGATGATGGCCTCCACCCGGCCCATCTGCTTTTCATCCACCTCCGGCTTCTTCATCCCGCCCAGGCCGGGGATCATCCCCAGAATCTGATCGAGCGGCCCCATCTTTTTCATCTCGCGGAGCTGGTCCAGGTAGTCCTGAAGGTCGAACTGGTTCTGGCGTATTTTTTTCTCCAGCTCCATCGCCTTCTTCTCATCGATGGCGCTTTCGGCCTTTTCGATGAGGGACAGGATATCGCCCATGCCGAGGATTCGCGAGGCCATCCGCTCCGGGTGGAACGATTCCAGGCCGTCCATCTTCTCGCTGATGCCGACGAACTTGATGGGCTTGCCGGTCACATATTTGATGGAAAGCGCAGCCCCGCCCCGGGCGTCTCCGTCCAGCTTGGTCACCACGAAGCCCGTCACATCCAGGAGTTCGTTGAACTGCTGGGCCACGTTCACCGCATCCTGCCCGGCCATGGCGTCCACCACCAACAGGGTTTCCTGCGGGCTGACCGCCGCCTTGACGCGCTTCAATTCCTCCATCATCTCGCCATCGATATGGAGCCGTCCCGCCGTATCCAGAAGGATGATATCGTTTCCATGGGTCTGGGCGGAGCCGATGGCGGCTTTGACGATATTGACCGGGTCTTGCTTGTCTCCCAGGGTGAAGACAGGCAGATTGACCTGCTCCCCGATCACCTGAAGCTGCTTGATGGCCGCCGGACGGTAGATGTCGGCAGCCACCAGAAGAGGCCGCCGCCCCTGCTTGTGCAGTTGCAGGCCCAGCTTGCCTATGGTAGTCGTTTTGCCCGAACCCTGGAGGCCGCAGAGCATCACCACCGTGGGCGGCCTGGAGGCGGTCGCAAGCTTTGCGTCCGTTCCTCCCAGGAGCGCGGTCAGCTCTTCATGGACGATTTTGATGACATGCTGCGCCGGGCTGAGACTCTCCACCAGCTCCAGCCCCACGGCCCGCTCCCTGACCCGCGCCACGAAGTCCTTGACCACCTTGAAGTTCACGTCGGCTTCCAGGAAGGCCAGACGGACCTCCCGTAGCGCTTCCGCCACATCCTGCTCGTTCAGCGTCCCCTTGCCGCGCAGCCGCTTGAAAACATTCTGCAATTTATCGGAAAGGCTCTCAAACATCGCTTCAAGTCCTGTTCGTTTGCCAACTCCTACGCAAACAGCCCTTCGGCAAAGGCTTTCGGATCGAATTCTTCCAGGTCGTCCATCTTCTCGCCGACGCCGACCAGCTTGATGGGGATATGCATGTCGTCCTTGATGGTGATGACGATGCCTCCCCGGGCGGTCCCGTCCATTTTGGTCAGGACGATGCCGGTGAGGGGAACGACCTTGCCGAACTGCTCCGCCTGGCTCACAGCGTTCTGGCCGGTGGTGGCGTCCAACACGAGCAGCGTCTCATCGGGCGGCCTGGCAAGCTCGCGATCCACGATGCGCCCGATCTTTTTCAATTCTTCCATCAGGTTGACTTTGGTGTGCAGCCTCCCCGCGGTATCGGCGATCACCACATCCATTTTACGGGCGCGGGCGGCCTGAAGCGCGTCGAAAACGACTGCCGCCGGGTCGGCCCTCTCCCGGTGCTTGATGACTTCCACCCCGATCCGCTGGCCCCACAGCTCCAGTTGGTCTATGGCCGCCGCCCGGAAGGTGTCCGCCGCCGCCAGGAGAACCCGCTTGCCCTGTTTTTTGAGCCGATGGGCGATTTTGGCGATGGTGGTGGTCTTCCCGGTCCCGTTCACGCCGACGATCAGGTAGACGGAGGGCGGTTCCGGGGAGAACCCGAGAGGCGCGTTCCCCTCGGCCAGCATCCCGGCGATGATCTCCTGAAGGAGCGTCCTGGCCCCGTCGCTGTCGGAAATGCGGCGGTTTCGGGCCTCCTCGCGCAATTTCTCGACGATCTGGCTGGCCGTCCGGAAGCTGACATCGGACTGCACCAGGGCTTCTTCGAGTTCCTCTAAAAGCTCCTCATCGAGCGGCCTGCGGCCCGTGAGGAGCTGGTCGACCTTCTGTAAAATCCCCTTGAAAAATCGCATAGAGCCTCAAACAGCAAAAAAGCAGAGCTCGGCACTCTGCTTGAAAGAGAGATTCCTATTATCATACCAGAAAACCGCATTCAAAGTCAAGCCTTGCAAGCGCGACCGCTGTATAATGATAAAAATTGCCAGGGGGATCAATTGGGGAGCCTTGCAGGTCATGCCGGCCGGTTCACCCTGTACCTCAAGAACACCTCCCCTTCATGCTCGCGAATGGAGCAGAGCGTGAGCCGTTTTACCTTGCCCGGGGCAAATCCCTCGCCTTCCAGGAGGGTGGGCGTGTCTTTGCCGCCTTTCAGCAGAGGGGCCAGGGTGATGAAGAATTCATCGATCAATCCCGCTTCCAGCATGGAGAAGGTGAGGTTCGGCCCGCCTTCCAGAAGCAGGTAGCGAACCCCTCGCTCGCGCAGGAGGCGGGCCATATCAGGCAAGTCCACCGCTTTCTCTCCGGTAATGACGATCTCCGCCCTGCCGGCCAGATCTTTCCGGTTTGCCTCCGTCATTTGTCGTGTGGTGAAGATGAGAGGCTTGGCCGGCGTAGAGAAGGCGCGGGACTCCGCGGGCAGGCGGCCCGAACCGCTGACCACGGCGTAGAAGGGGTTTTCCGGCATGCCTTCCGATACGCGCTGCTGGCGGAGGGCGGGATGGCGGATATGAAGGACGGGGTTTTCCGTGCGGAGCGTGCCCGCCCCGATGAGAAGGCAATCGGCGGCGGCCCGCAACTCATCCATTCCCAGCCGGTCGGCGGGGCTGCCGGTCAGCAGGAAGCCGGGCAGCCCGGAAACCACCTTGCCGTCCAGGGTCATCGCCATATTCACAAAAATGTAAGGGCGCTCGGGATAGGGAGGAGGGAAATCGAGCTTCCCGTAAAGCCGGATCAGAGGGAGCGAAGGGCTGTCTTCGGCGGGCGGCTCGTAAAGCAGGCGCATGGAAGGCTCCTCATAGGCTGGAATTGATTTCATTTTACGGGATTCCCCGCGGCCTGTCAAGATGCCTCTCCCCGCTTGTCAGGGCCGATGAATATGTGCTATGATTAGGCCAGCAAAACATTTTGAGGCGCATATGCAGGCTATCGAGACCGTGAATCTAACCAAAGTCTACAGGAGCCGCCTGGGCACGCGCCACTGGCTGGCGGTGGACGGCCTGAACCTGGCGGTCCCGGCAGGCGAGGTGTTCGGCTTCCTGGGGCCGAACGGGGCCGGCAAAACCACCACGATCATGATGCTTCTCGGCAACATCTACCCCACCGAAGGAACCGCCAACCTTCTGGAGCATCCCATCGGCAACCTGGAGGCCCGCCGGCGCATCGGGTTCCTGCCCGAGAAATTCCAGTTTCACGAGTTCCTGAGCGCCCAGGAACTTCTGGAACTGCACGGCAGGCTCTACAGAATGCCCCGCTCCAAAGTGTTGAAGCGCATCCCTGATGTGCTGGAGATGGTGGGCCTGATCGAGAGGCGGCATTCCAAAATCCAGGAATTTTCGAAGGGGATGCAGCAGCGGATCGGGTTGGCACAGGCCATCTTGAACGACCCCGACCTGATCATCCTCGATGAGCCGACCTCGGCCCTCGACCCCATCGGGCGGCGCGATGTGCGCGACCTCATCAACCGCATGAAGGCCGCCGGGAAGACCATTTTCCTCAACTCCCACCTGCTATCGGAAATCGAAATGACCTGTGACCGAGTGGCGATCCTCAAGGGAGGGCGGCTGGTCCGGCAGGGCAGTATCCAGGATCTCCTTTCCGCCCCTTCCACGGTGGAGATGCGTATCCTGAACCTGAATCCTGCCATCCTGAAGGAAATGGAACGCCTTGCCTGCCAGGTTTCGGCCAATGAGGAAAGCGTTACGGCCAGCGTCGAGAACGAAACGGCCATCGCAGCCCTGGTGGAAGCCGTCGTCCGGCAGGGCGGCCAGTTGGTCAGCCTGATTCCCAAACGCGAATCGCTGGAAGATATGTTTATTCGCGTGGTGAAGGGAGAGGAGGCCGCATGACTCAAATCCTTACGATAGCGGGCCTGACAGTCAAGGAGGCCCTGAGAAAGCGAGTCTTTATCGGCGGCCTGGTGATCTCCGTCCTTTTCCTGCTCCTCCTGTATATCCCCAGAGTGGCGACCCGCGGGCGGCACGGCAGCCCGATCCCGGTTCCCACCCAGGTGATGGTGCTGGCGTTTTCCGGCCTGGGGATGATCAAGTTTTTCGGGGCCGTGTTGGGCGTGACGCTGGCCGCCGGGTCGGTTTCCTCCGAGGTGGAGCGCGGCACGCTCTATACCGTCCTGCCCAAGCCTATCCGCCGCTCCGAGGTGATGATGGGCAAGTGGCTGGGCCTGATTTGCCTATCGATGGTCAATATGCTGATCTGGACGGCCATCCTGTGGGCTGCGGTCTACAGCCGTAATTTCGAGCCCAACCTCTGGCTTTTGCGAGGGGCGGCGGTCGCCCTCCTCTACCCGGTCATGTTCGTGACCCTGACCCTGCTCTTCTCGACCTTTTGCTCGAATGTTTTGGCGACCGGCCTGGCCCTGATCTCCGCCGGGGTCGGCTGGCAGGAGGGCATGATGCGCGATATGGGTATCATGCTCCAGGTCGATATCCTGAAAAAGCTGGCAGTCATCGCGGGCTACACGGTCCCCATCGGGCGGCTCAGCCGGTGGATCAACCGGGCCGCCGAACTGGAGATGCCCTTCAGAAGCCGCCTGATCCCGGAGCAGGCCGTCACGAACTTCGATCTGGCCTATGTGGTAGCTTATATTTTCGCGGTGCTGCTGCTGGCCTTTCTGGTTTTCCAGTGGAGGGATGTCTGAAGCCCTCATGAGGTGAAAAGCGATGGTGCTGAAAAGCGCGGCGTTTGTCTGCGGCGCGGTGGTGATGGCCCTGGAACTGCTGGGGTTCCGCAAACTGCCCCCCTATTTCGGATCGTCCTTCTATGTCTACGGCAGCCTGATCAGCACCTTTCTCGGTGCGCTGAGCCTGGGCTACTGGCTCGGGGGTCGGCTGTCCGACCGCTATCCCAGCCTGCGGGTGCTGGCAAGTCTGATCTTCGTCTCCGGCCTCTATACCCTGACGATCCCCTGGCTGGCTGATATCGTTTCCCCCTATCTCAGCCAGCAGATACCGGATGTGCGATGGGGTTCTCTGTCGGCTTCCGTCGCCCTCTTTTTAGCGCCTGGGGTGCTGCTGGGCACGGTTTCTCCTTATATCCTCAAGCTTTCCACCATGAACCTGGCCCATGTCGGCAATGTCTCCGGCACGCTTTACGCGATTTCGACCTGCGGCAGCATCTTCGGAACGCTGCTGACCAGCTTCTACCTGATCGCCGTTCTGCCGATCAGTCGGATTATCCTGATCCTGGGAGGTGTTTTGATGGCAACCGCCCTGATGCTCTGGGTCGTCTCTTTCCGGCCCCGCAAAGCCTCCGCGGTCGCGCCACTGCTGGTCGGCCTGCTCCTGGCAGGCCGGGCCGCCCATTCGCAGGGCTTTGCCTCAAGCCAGAAAGTGCTGCACCGGCAGGAGACGATGTACCACCGGATCGTCGTCAGTCAGGACAGCAAATGGCGCTATATGAGTTTCGACCGCTCTCCCCAGAGCGGGATGCTGCTGAAAGATATCTACTACAGCGTTTTCCGCTACACGGAGTCTTTCCACCTGGGCCTGGCCTATCATCCCAAAGCCAAATCGGTTCTCTTCATCGGCCTGGGCGGGGCCACCGGCCCCAAGCAGTTCCGCAAATTCTATCCGGAGATGAATCTCGATGTCGCCGAACTCGACCCGGCGGTGGTGGAGATCTCCAAGCGTTATTTCCAGTGGGAGGAAGACGCCCGCCTGAAGGTGATCATCCAGGATGGCCGCGTCTACATCCAGCAAACCCCGAAAAAATACGATCTGATCATTCTGGACGCCTATTTTGCGGACTCGGTGCCTTTTCATCTGACCACCCAGGAGTTCTTCAAGGCCGCCCGCGAGCGGCTGACCCAGGACGGCCTGATCATCGGCAATATCATCGGCAGCTTGAAGGGAAACCGCAGCCGCTTCTTCCGTTCCGAATACAAGACCCTGAAGCGCGTCTTCCCGGAGGTGGCCGTTTTTCCGGTTCCGGAAGCGGAGGAGAGCGCCTCCGCCCTGCGCGAGTTCGCCCGCCGGAACATCATGATCTTCTGCCTGAACAAAGCCCAGCGCCTGAGCCGGGAGGATCTGGCCCAAAGGGCCGGGAAACTCAAAAACGCCCGGCTCCCGCATCTCATCCAGATCGCCCGGGCGCTGTTGCCCCCGGACAAGGAGCCGGATACCGGCCGCCTGCCCATCCTGAGCGATGAGTTCGCCCCGGTCGAGAATTTAATCCAGGTGCGGCTCGAAAATCCCGAAAAATTTTTCCGTTAATTCCTGAAAAAGTGGAAACTTTTCGTTTCATTTGCCGTCTAAGGTATTAGCAGCTCGATTAGGGTAAATCCCTGTTTCTCTCCACTGCGGTGGTTTCTGAAGGGGTAAAATGCACTTCACAACCCTTTGGAGGGAACCTGCCAACCCGGAATGTTTCGTGCCTCGTTCCGTGGCTCCAGGCAGGTTTTTTTTGTACCACTCACTGGAAGCCTGGCAGTCGTAAAGTTGCCTGTTGGGTCAGGATATGGTATAATAACAATCTGATAGAAGCATGTGAGGAGGAATTTCCATGAAGAAAGGCATCCATCCGAACTACAAGCGTGTGATGGTGACCTGCGCCTGCGGCAATACCTTTGAGACCGGCTCCACCTCCGATGAAATCCGGACGGAAATCTGCTCTTCCTGCCACCCCTTCTTTACGGGCAAGCAGAAGATTGTCGATACCGAAGGGCGTGTCGAAAAGTTCCTGCAGAAGTACGGCATGACACGCTGAAAGCCCGGAGGTGCCTTCGACGTTTCGGGCAAGAGGTGTTTATGAAGGAAAACTTTCAATACGGGGGGCAGGCCGTCATCGAAGGTGTGATGATGCGAAGCCCCCGTTTTTTTGCGGTGGCCTGCCGCCGCACCGACGATGAGGAGATCGAGATTCGCCAGGAAGCGATCACCTCGGTGTTCCACCGCTTCAAATGGCTGAACAAGCCCTTCCTGCGCGGCACCCTGGCTCTTTTCGAGGCGATGGCCCTGGGGATGAAATCCCTCTCCTTCTCCGCCTCGGTCGCCATGGACGCCGAACTCCGCAAGGAGGCTGCGGAAAAGGCCAACAGTTCTCGTCAGGGAAAAGAAACTCCCGCATCGGAAAACAGCGGTATCAAGCTGTTCATCTTTATGGCTATAGGGGCAGGCCTGTCTATAGGTGTATGGAAGGTAATTCCCCTGATACTGTCTCGATGGCTGCAAACCCCTGGTAGCTTGAATATAGCGGCCTGGAGCGCCGCACTTCTGGTTTTCATTGCCTGGTGTGGGTTGTTATGGCTGCTGAATCGTCCACCGAAGGAAAAAACCATCCCCAGCGACGAACCGCCCAAATCGATCAGCGAGATTGCCGTCGGGGCGACAATGGTGGTCGGCCTGGCGCTGGGGGTAGGGCTGTTCGTGGTGCTGCCCAACGCTATGGCGGGCATCCTGGGAAGGTGGTTCACGAACCCGATTTCCCTGAATCTGGCCGAGGGCGTTCTGAGGCTTTTGATCTTCATCGGCTATGTGGGCGCGATCTCGCTGATGAAGGATATCCAGCGCGTCTTTCAGTACCATGGGGCCGAACACAAGGTGATCAACACCTTCGAGGCCAACCAGCCTCTGACCCTCGAAAACGCCCTCAAACAGACCCGGATTCACCCGCGCTGCGGGACCAGCTTCATCCTTATCGTCCTGCTGATCAGCATTATCGTCTTTTCGTTCCTGGGATGGCCTGCCTGGTACTGGCGCATCCTGTCGCGGCTTCTCTTGCTGCCGGTCATTGCGGGCATCTCCTATGAGATCATCCGCCTGGCCGGTCGCCAGAAGGACGCCGCCTGGACGCGCATTCTCCTGGCCCCCGGCCTCTGGAGCCAGTACATCACCACCCGCGAGCCTTCCAACGGCCAGGTGGAAGTCGCGATGAAAGCCTTGCAGGCCGTTCTCGATAAGGAAAACCAGTCGTCCGAAATGGCCCTCGTGCCTTAGCGATACAGCCTTCCAAAACAGCCGCAGATTTCCGTTTGTACCGGGGATCTGCGGCTGTTGTCGGGTGGGTGAACGATACCCACAGGAGACTCCTTTGATCAACAAACTTGCCGAAGTGGAAAAACGGTTCGATGAGCTGACCGAAAAGCTGGCCGATCCCGATCTGCTCAACGATTACAGCGAATACCAGCAGGTCGCCAAAAGCCGGTCGGACCTGGAGCCGATGGTTGCGGTCTACCGGGATTATAAGCGGATTCTGGAGCAGTTGGACGATACCGCCGCTCTGCTGAGAGAGGAATCCGACCCTGAAATGCGGGAACTGGCGTCCCTGGAGATGGATGACCTCAAAGCGCGGCAGGAAAAGCTGGAACACGACCTGCGCGTCCTGCTCCTTCCCAAAGACCCCAATGACGATAAAAACGTCATCCTGGAGATCCGCGCCGGGACAGGCGGGGAGGAGGCCGCCCTTTTCGCCGGGGAACTCTATCGAATGTACACCCGCTTCGCGGAGCGCAAGGGGTGGAAGACGGAACTCCTGAGCAGCAACCCGACCGGCATCGGCGGCTACAAGGAAGTGGTCATCAGCCTCCAGGGGAAGGGCGCATACAGCCTGCTCAAATACGACAGCGGGACGCACCGCGTCCAGAGAGTGCCGCAGACCGAAAGCGGGGGGCGTATCCACACCTCGGCGGCCACAGTGGCCGTGCTGCCGGAGGCCGAAGAGATCGAAATCGATATCAAAGAAGACGACTTGAAAGTGGAAACCTATCGCTCCTCCAGCGCGGGCGGTCAGAACGTCCAGAAGAACGATACGGCGGTTAGGATCCTGCACGTGCCCAGCGGGATCGTCGTCTCCTGCCAGGACGAGCGATCCATGCGTCAGAACAAGGAAAAGGCCATGCGGATGCTGCGGGCGCGCCTGTTCGAGATCAAACAGCGCGAGCAGGACGAGGCCATCAGCCAGGACCGGCGTTCCCAGGTCGGATCCGGAGACCGGAGCGAAAAGATCCGTACCTATAACTTCCCCCAGGACCGGGTGACCGACCACCGCATCGGCCTGACCGTCCACAATATGGCGAATATCCTGGACGGCGATATCGATAATATCTTCCAGGCCCTGATTCAGGCGGACCAGGCGGAGCGCATCCAGGCCGTGGCATCCGTATAGATGCCCGCGCTCCGCGACCTGCTGGCAGAGGCCGTCCTGTTTCTGAAAGCCTCCGACCTCCCGGATGCGCTCCTGGAGGCGGAAATCCTGCTGGCCCATGTGCTTCGGGCAGACCGCCTCTACCTGCACGCCCACCCCGACCAGGAGATTCCGGAGTCAGCCCGGGCGGAGATGCTTGCGCTGCTCCGGCGGCGTAGCCGGCGGGAGCCGGTAGCCTATCTCAGCGGCGGGCGAGAATTCTTCGGGCGGGTCTTTGCCGTCACCCCGGCGGTGCTGATCCCCCGCCCCGAAACGGAAATCCTGGTGGAGTGCCTCCTGAAAAGGCTGCCGCGCAACTGCCCCACCGCAATCGCCGACATCGGAACGGGCAGCGGGATCATCGCCATCTCCCTCGTTGCAGAGCTTCCCCTGGCCCGCGCCTACGCCGCCGATCTCTCCCCGGACGCCCTGGAGGTGGCCCACCTGAACGCCCGGAATCTGGGGGTAGAAAATCGGATTGTCTTCCTGCAAGGAGATTTATGCCATCCTCTCGAAAGTATGATAGAAGATCATTCCCTGGACGCCGTCTGCTCGAACCCGCCCTATATCCCGACCTCGCGCGTGGAGATGCTTGAGCCGGAGATCCGGAACTGGGAGCCGCGCATGGCTATCGATGCCGGAGCGGATGGGACGGCCCCGACGCGGCAGATCATCGCGCAGGCCCCGCGCTTCCTGAAACCGGGCGGCTGGCTGGCCCTGGAGATGGAGGCCGGTTCCTCGGAGGCGGTTGCCGCCCTGATCCTTGCCGAGGACGAGCTAGAGATGGAGGCTGTCGTGCCCGACCTGGCCGGCATCGAGCGGGTGGCCCTGGCCCGGAGGCGGCGATGAGGCTTTATAAAATAGACCCGTCCGCTCCCGATCCTGCGGCAATCGAGGCGGCGGCCCGCGTCCTTCAAGAAGGCGGTCTGGGTGTATTTCCGACCGAGACCGTCTACGGCCTGGGAGCGAACGCCTGCAATGCGGCGTCTGTCGAGCGCCTGGCCCGCGTCAAAGGCCGCCCGGCGGACAATCCCTTCAGCCTGCTGATAGGCGATATCGCCTGGCTGGACGAACTGGCCGAAAGCGTCCCGCCCGCAGCCCGGCAGGCGATCCGGAAGCATTTTCCCGGCCCCTTGACCGTAGTGCTGCAAAAATCGCCCCGGGTTCCCGATAATGTTACCGCAGGCCAAAAGACAGTGGGCATCAGGATGCCCGATCACCCGGTGGCCCTGGCTCTGGTCAAAGCCGCAGGGGTTCCCCTGGCGGCTCCCAGCGCCAACCGATCCGGCGACCCGCCCGCCGCCGACGGAGAGCAGGCGGCCTGCATCTTCGGAGAGGAAATCGATTTCGTCCTGGACAGCGGCCCCGCCCACCTGGGCCTGCCCTCCACCGTGGCCGACTACACCACCGGCCAGGTCCGGATATTACGGCAAGGGGTGCTGGCGCTTCGGGACTTGCAATAGGACTGTCGGTTGCGGGCGGCCCACCGAGTCACCCACGACCATACCCGAACGCCGGAAGCAATATCATCGCAGTTCAACCCGCTTCAAAGGAGATATGCGAATCGTGGACGATGCTTACGAGCCACCCTCAGGCCCGGAGATGAACCCGCTGCAAACGCTGATGGCGGTGGTGACCCGCCCCCAGGCCGCCTTCGACCGGCTGGCCCGCAAGCCGGAATGGGGGATCCCATCCATCATGCTGCTGGCGGGAATCGGGACGCTTTATACCACTTCCATGCGCTTCGCAGGAGAGGCCATGAAAAATATGCCCCAGCAGCCAGGAATGCCCGCTCTCTCGTCGGAGTTCATGATGATCCTCTCCATCTTCCTGGTGCCGATTATCTCTGCCGGGACATGGTTTATCCGCACGGGCGTGCTGTGGGTCACCTCGCTGCTCTTCGGAGGGGAGGGGGAGTTTCTGGCGCTCCTTTCCGCGATAGGCTACGCCTGGCTGCCGTTCTTTATCCAGCACGCCCTGATGACCGTTTGGCTTGTCATCGCGCCGGACCAGGCCGGGCAGCAGGCCGGCATGAATATCCAGGACCCAGCGGTATTGAGACGCGCCCTGATCTTTTCGGTCGGCCAGCATATCGGCCCGTTCGCCATCTGGAACCTCATTCTCTGCGTCATCGCCGTGGCGACCGTGCTGCGCCTGTCGCGAGGGCAGGCCGTGGCTGTTGTGCTGATTCCCTGGTTTTTACAACTGATCTGGCGGATCGGCTATATGCTGTTCTCCTCCCAGCTTGCGGGGATGGTCACCAACATGACGCCGCCCGCGTCCCCGCCTTCACCCTGAAAGGAAGCCTCCCACCGCCATATGATACGCGCTGTCGGCCTGACCAAGCTTTACAACAAACTGACCGCAGTGGACAGCCTCAGCCTGGAGGTTCCGGCGGGCCAGCTTTTCGGCTTCCTGGGGCCGAACGGGGCAGGGAAGACCACCACCATCAAGATGTTCACCGGCCTCCTGCGGCCCACTCGTGGGACGGCCTTCATAGGCGATTATGATATCCAGGCCGACCCGGTGCAGGCGAAGCGGCTCAGCGGCTATGTGCCGGACAACCCTTTCCTCTACGAAAAACTGACCGGCCAGGAATTCTTGAGCTTTATGGGCGACCTCTACGGCGTCTCAAACTCCCGCAAGGAGCAGCGCATCGAATCGCTCCTCCGCCTGTTTGACCTGGAGGACAAGGCCCACGAGATCATCCAGGGCTATTCCCGGGGTATGCGCCAGAAAATAGCCCTGGCCGGAGTCCTGATCCACGAGCCGAAGGCCCTTTTTCTGGACGAGCCGACGGTGGGTCTGGACCCCAAGAGCGCCCGCCTGATGAAAGATATCCTTCGCGAGCTTTGCAACCGGGGCACCGCCGTTTTCGTTTCCACCCACATCCTCGAAATCGCGGAACGCATGTGCGACCGGGTGGGCATCATCAACAAGGGAAAGCTGGTCGCTATCGGCACCATGGAAGAACTGAAAGCCTCCGCCGCCTCCGAAGCGAAAAGCCTGGAAGACATCTTCCTGGAACTCACAGGCGGCGCGGAGTATGAAGATCTGATCGCCTACCTGGGGTAGGGGCGAACCTTGCGTTTGCCCTGTTTATCTGCCAATGGAACCCATCAATCTCGATCCGAAGCTGATGAATGTGATCCTGGCGGTCATGATCGCTCTGGGAACCCTGGTTATCCTGAGCGACATGGTCATTGTGATCGTCTGGCTCTTTTCCAAGGACCGGGAAGAGCGCGGGGAACCGCCGCTGATCGCCCCTGCCTGGAGCGTGGCGCACGCCTATTTCATCGCGCAGATCGGCTTTATTCTGGCAAACCTCTTTTTCCTGCTGGTCATGGCGGTGGGGGCCTTCGCTTTCTTCAAAGGCTCGATGATGGCTGCCCTCGGCAGCGCGGCGGTGATGCTGGTGGGCCTGATCGGGCAAAATATCATCCTGACCAGCCTGCCGCTGGCTCTGATCGCCTGGATTTACCGCGCCCCTTTATATGAAATCGGGCTGACCCTGGGCCATCAGCCGCTCCACCGCCTGTTCCGCATCGGCATCGTCGCCTCCATCCCCGTCATCCTGCTGAGCGCGCTTCTGGAAGCCTCCATGCAGTATGTGGCGAAGATGGCATCCTTCCAGAGCCTGAAGGCGCTTCAGGATGCCATGTCGAAAATGGTGGGCGATCTGGTAAGCCCGGGCGAGTCGCTGGGCCTGTTCATCCTCGCTTTCCTGGTCATCGGCGTCATCGGACCTATCGGGGAGGAGATCCTTTTCCGAGGCTACATCTACACCGTCCTGAAGAAGCGGTTCAGCGTGCGGGCTGCGGTTCTGGGCAGCGCGTTTCTCTTTGCCGCCGTTCACGGCCAGCCACTGGCCCTCCTCCCGATCTTCGCCATCGGAGTCGCTCTTGCGCTCCTTTACGAATATACCGGCTCTCTTGTCCCCTCGATGATCGTTCACATGGTCAACAACAGTGCTATCGCCATCTGGATGTATTTTCAATTGGAAAAATATATACGCTTCTAGCAGGCGGGCGGCTTTCTGTCTCTGCCTCCTGCTACTTTTCAGCCGGCTTCAGGCCGCCCCCGTGCAGTTGGCCGATCCGTCGGGCATCTTGCCCGCCGGTAAACTCGGCGCGGCCCTCAAGAAAGCCCTGGCGGCTCCGCTTCCCGAAGCTGTCCCCCGCCCGCCCGGCGATGCGATATTGCGGGAGGCCGCGGACGCCATCGCACGCGACCCCCTTGCCGACCTTCCCCTGATGCGCTCCCTGGCCGATCTTTATGAAAGCGCCGGGGATGCCCGCTATCTCGCTCTCCTCCAGGACGGCTGGCGCAGGGCTGGCCTTTTGACCGGATTGAACGGCTCTCCCCGGGCGGATACCGCTGCCGGCAGGAATGCCCTGGAAAACTGGTTCGTTCTCTGTTTGAGGCTCTGGGCCTTGACCGGAGACGACCTCGCCCTGGAGCGGGCCGAACGCCTCTGGCAAAACCGCAGCTTCGATCTTCTTCAATCGGCGCAGGCAGTCCGCGAATTCGCCCGCACGATTTACGCCTGGAGCGAGCGCGAGCTGTCGGTCAATTTCCTGGTTCCCGGTGAAGCCCGGCTTTCGCTCAAAGAGGAGTCCGTCGCTTTTACCCAGCGCACCCCTTACCCCGAAGCCGGTCGGGTGATCCTGGAATGGAAGACGCCACCTGCGGCCCCTCTGTCCGTGCGGGTGCGCCTGCCCGAAGGGACCGTGCCGGGAGGGGCTTATGTCAGGGGCCGGGAGGTTCCCTGGCATTTGGAGGGCAGGCGAATGGTTGTCCGCAAGCAGTGGCAGCCGGGAGAAACCCTTACGATCACCTTCGCCCTGACCTTCCGCGCCGAGACCGAACCGGCGGGCGGGCTGGCCGCCGCTTCCTTGAGAAGCGAGGGGCCGAAGCGGGTGGGATTCTTCTGGGGGCCGCTTCTGGTTTCGGCCTGGCGAGCCGATACGGGGATGGCCTGGGAAGCCGCCTACAGCGGCGATAACCCCAACCTGTTCGATGTAGCCTCCGCCCGGGACAGCTTCGTGCTGGACGGCCAGCCGCTCCCTCTGGAAGGCCCGCCCGATATGATCGCGGTCGGGCAAAGGGGCAAGCTGCCTTCACTGGCCTGGCGCTACGACCTGCCGGGCGGGGCGGGCAAGCTGGAATGCAGCGTCCGGGCGATCACCGGCTATCCCTTGACCTGCGAAATCCAGGGGAAGGTAACCTTCGGCAGCGGAAAATCCTCCTCCGAAACGCCCGGCTGGCGGCTTTCCGGGGTCAGCCTCAAGGAAAGCCCCTTCCCTGTCCGGGTTCGCATCGGAGACGACGATATCCCCGCCGGACAGGTCGGCGTCACCGATGCCGTCACCACCTACACCCTGGATGTCGGGACGATGCAGATCAATTCCTTTTTCGGAGGCGATATCGCGGCGGTCGATGTGCAGCGCCTGCCCCGGAAGGTCGTCGTTTCTTTCGTTCCCCCTCTGACTCGCAGGCGGAGCGTGGCGGTCTGGCAGAGGCAAACCGTTCTCCCGGAAGGCTTCCGGCTCCAGGATTTCGGCGGGAACACCCCCTACGGGGCCGGGCGCGTGGTGCGCGTCAGAGTGATCCGCAGCAAAAAGAAAGGCCGCTTCCTGGAAGTCAGAACCCGCCTGATGCGCTCCCAGCCCGCCCTCATTCCCCGCTCTAAGTATCTACGCCAGGGCAGCCTGCTCGATTCCCCGCAAGGCGCAGCGATTCTCTACCCCTTCAACAGCGAGTACTGGATCGCCCATCTTCCGGGACCGGGGCGATACCGCATTCGGCAACTGCCCTCATCTGCCGCAACCACTCGATAAACGTCAAACCAAGAGACGCAGTCTGGCCGCCAGCGATAATCATTCCACGAAGGTATCCCCCGAGCCCACAGCGAACTTCTAAATCGAGCGAACATTTATCTCTTGATGGCGCTGCATTAGCAATATCCACAAGGAGACTCATCATGCACACCAGGATGCTCCTGGCGTTCCCTTTTTTATGCGCTCTGGCCTGCGGCCCCGATATCCGGGCAGTCTCTGGCAGGCCGACGGAGGTTCAGGGCGAAAGCCTGGTGCTGGCGAAAACCGAGCCGGGGCGGCTCTGCTTCGACCGGGTGGTCCCGGGCAGCCTGGCCCTCCGCAGCACTTATGAGGCCGGAAAGCCGGGCAGCGTCGTCTACCGCAAGGGTCAGGATTACACGGTGGATTATGAGAAAGGCACCGTCGCCCGCACTCCAGAATCCCGTATCCCGGATTACGCCACTCACTGTCTGTACGGGCAGAAAGACTTCGACCATACCAAAGTGCCCAGCCCCAGCAATCACCCCTGGTTCGTGTGGGCGGATTACCGGACAGCCAACGGTCGCCCGTGGGCTGTGCAAAACGATCAGCGCCGCTATCTGAAGGCGATGCGCCGCAAGCTGGAAACGGGCGGGCGTTTCAAGATCGTGTCGTACGGCGACAGCATCACGGCGGGCGGGGAAGCCTCGGAGGAGGCGCTCCGGTTCCCGCAGCGGTATGGCCGCTATCTGAAAGAAAAGTTTCCCCAGGCCGAAATCGAGGTGCAGGACGTTTCCATCCCGGGGTACGCCTCGCGCCAGGGCGTCGACTGGTTCGACCGCTATGTGGAGCCGGCGGATCAACCCGATCTCGTCCTGGTAGGCTTCGGGATGAATGACCACAACCTGGTCTCTGTCGGGGGAACGGAGCCGGATCAGCTCCGGGCGAACCTGGTGGCCCTGGTTCGCCTGATCCGGGAGCGCAAAGGGGCCGATGTGATCCTCTTTTCGGCCTTCCCGCCCCATGAGGACTGGCGCTACGGCTCGCACCGCATGGCGAAATTCGCGGCAGCCACCCAGAGGGCCGCCAAGGAAGTCCGCTGCGCCTATGTGGATGTCTACGGCACATGGACGATAGCGCTCAAGCGCAAAGACCAATCTTCCCTCCTGGGCAACAACATCAACCATCCCAACGACTTCGGACACTGGCTCTACGAGCAGGCATTCGAGGCGATGCGGTTCTAAAAGCCACGCCCTGGACTCGGGGACGGTTCATCCGGGCCGCTATAGACCAAAGCGAGGAAAACTATGTTCTCACCGAAACTGGGCGTATCTCTGGCGACTGTTCACAACGAGATCACCGATGAACTGCTAGAGGCTGTGAAAGCATCGAAGATCACCACCCTGGAACTCTTCTGGACGCTCTTCGAGGGCGAAGGGGCGGAAAGCCGGAAGGCGGCCCTGAAAGCCATGCTGTCGGAAAGCGGCATCCGGGCCATGACCATCCATGCCCCGTTCGGCAGCGACTTCGATCTCTCCAGCCTCGATACGGAGCGGCGTCGGTCGGCTGTCGCTGCGGTATCAGCCTCGATTGATCTTGCGGTCGAAATGGGCGCTCCGATGGTCGTGGTTCATGCCAGCAGCGAACCGATAGGGCCGGAGGAGCGGCCCCTGCGGATGGCGCAGGCGCAGGACTCGCTCCGGGAGCTTGCCGAAAAGTGCGAATCGGCGGATCGGCGGATCGCTATCGAACTGCTGCCGCGCACCTGCCTAGGCAACAATGTCGAGGAGCTACTGGCCTTTCTGGAGGATTTGCCGCCCTCCACAGCGGGCGTCTGCCTGGACACCAATCACCAGATGGGCCACTATAAGAGCCTGCCGGAGTGGATACGCCGCCTGGGCAGCCGCCTCATCGCCACCCATCTCTCCGATTACGACGGCGTGGACGAACAGCACTGGCTCCCCGGCAAGGGCGTGGTGGACTGGCAAGCGGTCGTGAAGGCTTTCCAGGACATCGGCTACCCCGGCCCGATGAATTACGAATCCGCTCCGGACGGGGAGACGATTCCGGAGCGCATCCGCTCTCTGGAGCGCAACTTCGACTGGCTGATATCGCTTGAACGGCATCGATTCTGAGAACATAAGGAGGAAATCGAGATGATTCGAGCGCTGGTGCTGATGCATATAGAGCGCGGGCAGGTCCCGCGAACCGCCAAGCAGCTGGCCGCCATGGATGAAGTGGTGGATGTCTATTCGGTGGCCGGGGAGTACGATCTGGTCGCCATCATCCAGAGCGAGGAATACGAGCGGCTCGCCGAGATCGTCACCGAAAAGCTGCAATCTGTGGACAGCATCCGGGAGACGACCACCCTGATGGCCTTCCGCAACTACAAATTTCTGATGTAGGAGATATCGCCATGATTCAGACGGCCCTGAAAAAACTCACGGTCGGGGAGCATATCTCCGAGCCCGAAATTTTCGCCATTATCGAGGGGATCCGGAGCGGCACGGTTACGGACGTTCAGATCTCCGGGTTCCTGGTGGCCCTCCTGATGAAAGGCCCCACCATCCAGGAAGTGACCGCCATCGCCCGCGCCATGCGGGCCAACTGCGAGCAGATCGCCCCGCGCGTCCAGGGCGACCTGACCGACACGTGCGGCACCGGGGGCGGGCGCACCACCTTCAACTGCTCCACAGCGGTGGCCGTCGTGGCCGCATCCGCCGGAATCCCCATCGCCAAGCACGGCAGCCGGTCGCTCTCCTCCCTCTCCGGCAGCGCCGATGTGCTGGAGCAGCTGGGGGTGGCGATTGACCTGACGCCCGGACAGGCCCAGGAACTGATCGAAGCCTGCGGCATCGGGTTTTTGTACGCCCCGAACTTCCACCCGGTCATGCATCGGGTGCTGCCGCCCGAAATGGCGCTGGGGATCAAGACGATCTTCTACACTATCATCGGCCCCCTCATCAACCCCGCAGACGCCAAATGCCACGTCCTGGGCGTTTACCGCTCGGACCTGGTGGAGATGGTGGCCGATATCCTGGTGGAACTCGGGTTCAAACACGCGCTGGTGGTCCATGGGATGGACGGCCTGGACGAGATTTCGGTGATCGGGAAAACCTCCGTTTCCGAGGTGCGGGACGGCTGGGCGCGTAAATTCGAGATGACCCCGGAAGAGATCGGGCTTCCCCGCTACGCCTATGAGGAGCTTGCGGGCGGCACTCCCGAGCAGAACGCCGCCATCCTGAGAGCTATTCTTTCAGGCGAGGAGAAGGGAGCGCGGCGCGATATGGTGGTCGCCAACGCCGCCGGGGTTCTGATGGTCGGAGGCAAGGTCAGCGCCCTGAAGGAAGGCGTGGGCGCGGCCCGCGAATTGATCGATTCCGGCGCGGCGCAGCAGAAGCTGCTGGAATGGATCGCGGAATCCAACCGGATTTACGCCGCTGGGGCGTCCTGAGAGCGGGCGGAACCGATGGTCAGGGTCAAAATCTGCGGCAACACCGACGCGGCCCAGGTTTCTCTGTGCGCTGAGGCCGGAGCCGACGCCATCGGGGTGGTGATCGAATATCCCGATCCCGTGCCCTGGAATGTCTCGCGCCAGGAGGCCCGCCGTCTCCTGTCCGCGGCCCCTCCGTTCGTCAGCCGGGTCGCCGTCACCGGAGGGGACGCCGGAAGGGTGCTGTCCATAGCCCGGCACGTCCGGCCTCACTTCCTCCAGTTGCATACCGATAACTCTCCGGAAGAGACCCGCTTCCTGGCGCGCCGCCTCTCCGCTCTGGGAATCGGCGTCATCCGCGTCCTGAGGATCGATATCGCCACCGGAAGGGCTTGCGGCGGCATCATTGACCCGGTGGAGGCGGCGCTGGCCTTGCAGGGAACGGGCATCGCCGCCCTCCTTCTCGACGCGCGTACCGCCGCCATGCCTGCCGGAACGGGGCAGGGCGTCAGCCGGTCGCTGGCCTGCCGGGTTCGGGAGGCGCTCTCCATTCCTTTGATACTCGCAGGCGGCCTGACGCCGGACAATGTTTCGGAAGCGGTCGCGGAAGTGCGGCCTTTCGGAGTGGATGTGATCAGCGGCGTCGAAGCGGCGCGGGGCGTCAAAGACCCGGAACGGGTGCGCCAGTTTATCCGGCGGGCAAAAGGAACGTATGTGAGTCCAGCTTGATTGACAAATCAAATTCCAGAACCTATAATAAAGCGATGTCCGCACCTCTCCGTTATTCTGGTCAAGCGCATATGACCGCAGCATCCATCCGTTTCTACCGAAGCTATCCCTTTGATACTCATCCTATTGTGCAGACAATAGGCGTGATGCCCCAAGAAAGGCAACAGACATTCCAGAGGAAGACAATTCATGAACGATTTCTGGCAGGATGAATACCCGTTGGGCAACAAAAAGGTGCGAGGGCGTTTTGTGATACCTTCCGGAATTCGCTGCACGCATGCCAGCACTATCGCCAGATGCTTTGCCGAAATAGACCCCATCGGCGTTATCACAACCAAAAGCACCAGTGAACAGGCCGTATCGGGAAACCAGGAGCCGATCTATGCCCGGATTTCGGAGCACCCGCCCCACTCCTATATCAACGCCGTCGGTTTGTCCAATTCCGGCGCAGAACCTTTCAAATCCGAGATCCAATCCATCGCAGTTCCTCACAATAAATTCCTGCTGGTATCCATTTTCGGAAAGATACTCGATGAATTTCAGATAGTGGACGAGTTCGTGGCGGCGGCGCTTATATTGAAACCGATAGCGGACGGATTCGAACTGAACATGTCCTGCCCTCATTCCGATGTATCCGGCTATGAAATCGGCCAGAATATAAGCGCTGTCATCCAGATTACGGCTTCCGTAGCGCGAGAAACTAATTTACCGGTTTTTGTAAAGCTCTCCAGGTCCATTAAAAACATCGCGCAAATGGCGAGGGCACTTATCGATGTCGGAGCGACAGGGATCACCCTGATCAACACCATTGGCCCGGCAACGCATATGGTTGGCAGTCATAATGCGCTTCATAGCGATACGGGCGGGCTTTCCGGAGAGTTCATCAGGCCGCTCAGCCTGAGCGCGGTAGCCAGCGTTTATCACGAGATCAACCGGAAAGCCCTTGATAGAGACCGAAAAACCGTCGATACGGTTCGAAGCGGCCTGGATAAAACCGGAAAGCATCCGATCATCATAGCCATGGGCGGTATCTCGACAGCGGAGCATGTGCGCCAGTTTCGAGAAGCAGGGGCCGATCTTTTCGGTATAGGCAGCGCCCTGACCGGACTCGACAGCCCCAATATGAAGAATTACTTCGAATCTCTGGAGAGCGAGCTAAAAAGGGAACCCGAGGAAGACAGCGCCCCGAAGCGTTTCGAGATGCCTTCCATCAATATGAAGCCGGCGAAATGCCGGGTCGTGGCGCGTGAACCATACAATTCCAGGCTTTTCAAATTGGTGCTGGACGCTCTGCCGGATGTCGATACGCCGGGCGATCTGGCCGGCAGGTTCTATTTTTTGTGGGACCCCGAATTAAGGCGGGCCAAACCGTTCGCCATATTTTCCGTTGCTGAGAAAAGCGTTATAGTCCGGTCTGTAGGCGAGTTCACCGGCCATCTGGCCGATATGGAGATTCCGAGGGATCTGTATTTGTACGGGCCTTATGGAAAGCCATTTTCCGGCGATTTCCATGGCCGGGAATTCATTCTGGTCGGGGGCGGGACCGGCATCGCCTCGCTGCTGGAGATCGCCATCAAATTGAAGGAGTCCAACAGCGTTCGCTTCGTTCTTGGGGGAAGATCGAGCAGCGATCTCTTCGACCTGGATAAGTTCAGGCAGCTAGGGCCTGTCGAGGTATCCACCAATGACGGCAGCGAAGGCCATCACGGGAATGTGACCGATTTGCTGAGCAGCCTCTTGAACGACCCGGCGTGGCGGCCCGAACCGGAGCGGATGATTTTCGTGAACTGCGGCCCTGAGCAAATGGTTCGGGCCTGTTTCACCGTTGAGCAACCGTTTGCGGAAATCGGAGATATCTGGGGATCCATCGAATATATCACCAGCTGCGGTGTCGGAATATGCGGCAAGTGTGCAAGCCCCTCCGGGAGCTTGACCTGCATCGACGGGCCGTTCATGACGATGGATGAATTTCAGCCGATAAGAATTGCGGGTTGTTCTCGGATAAACGGATAACTGGCCTTATCGATACCACAACAGCTTTACCTGTGAGGCTGCCTCCCTCTTGCGCTAAGCAGCCGGTTGGAGAAAACGTTCAGTTCTGTAGCCGTCCTGGCCGACCCGTAGGGACAATCCTTGTGATCGCCCTGCCCGTGACCAGGCCCTTTTCAGGGCGAACGCGAGGTTCGCCCCTACGGCTTGATCCCTGGGAAAAGCGCCCTCTTACTCCAACCGGCTGCTTAGGGGATTCCTGCATTTGGCCCCCTCCGCTCAAGTTGACAAATGTTGCTATTCGCTATATACTGTGTTCAAACCGGAACGCAAGGAGACAACCGATATGGCGATGCAGCTTACTTCCGAGCAGCTTGAGGGATATGAACGGGACGGGTATGTGGTGATCGAGGGCCTGGTGGCCCCGGAGATGGTGGAGGCGCTGCGCGCCCGGGCCAGGGAATACACCCACGGCGGGCGTCCCCTGGGGAGCGTAAGGGCGCAGGTGGAGCCGAAGGTGGCGCGGGGAGAGCTTCAGGTGGCGCACCCGGGCGACAGCTTCCGCAAGCTGGAGGGCCTCGTGGAAGGGGACGACCTCTTCCAGAAGCTGGGACTGCACGAAAACATCGTCAGCGTCATCGAGCAGATCGTGGGGCCGGATATCAAGATGTTCCGAAACGCCCTGATGCTCAAGCCGCCGGAGGTGGGTTCCGCCAAGGGGATGCATCAGGACTCCCCCTACTGGCCCATCGAGCCGATGGAACTCTGCTCCTGCTGGTTCACCCTGGATGACGCCACCCCGGAAAACGGCTGCATGGCTGTCCTCCCCGGATGGCACAAAAAAGGCCCCCTCCCCCATGTCAATGTTACCGATGATTATGTCGTCGAAGAAGGGCTTTACGACCCCGCGCAGATGGCGCTGGTCCCCATGAAGGCAGGCGGCGGGCTTTTCTTCCATTCCCTGCTGCCCCACTACACCGCCCCCAACCGCTCCAAAAGCTGGCGCAGGGCCATCGCTCTTTCCTATATGTCCGCCCGCTCCCGCCACACCGGGGAGGGCGAGGGGCCGGACTACTTCAATGTCAAGGGCCAGAGCTACCCGGGGTGCGTGCGGTAGGGATTGCGTTTACAGAGGCTCCGAAGAGAATTATTATATCGCCTCTTGAACTTACGATGCCTGTTCTGAATACAGATCAGGAAGGGGCGACTGTTTATTTTGCTTCGGATCGTCGATCTGTAATTTAGAACCTTCTCCTCGCTTCCACTTGGGCCAGGTAGCCACTACTTTAGAAGCCTCCTCAGCGAGCCGCCAAAATTCTTTGGACGCCTGATCATTCAGTTTTCGGCATGGTTCAAGTGAGATGGACACTTTTGGAAAACATTCCGGGGCGGAATGGTCATCACACCCCGCAATAACCCTTGGGGAGGGCTATTGCCAGCGAAAAACGTTCCTATGGGACGGTCTGCAAGCCCCAAAAACCTTCTGGCCTTTTGAAAAAGTGCCCATCTCACTTTCCA
>JADLDR010000140.1 GCA_020846535.1 Armatimonadota bacterium
CGGTTGCGCCAGAAAGGGGATCGGCCTCCGCCCTGGGTGATGGCTAGAGGCAGCTGGAGGATCGGGAAGGAGAACCGCTCCCGGACGGTCCACTGGGAGCGCATCAGGCTGTTGATGCAGAGCATCGCGAAACTGATCAGGAAGACCAGCAGGGTCCACGCCCCGATGGGAACCAGCCACATCGGCAGCCTGTGAAGAAAATAGCCGAAGAAATGCCCACCGGTTCCGAAATCCCGCAGCGATTCCGCGTCCTTCAGGAACATCCAGTCGTGAAGATAGGGCAGGATATAGGTTTTATAATAGGGATTCCGCTCCGCATAGAGGCCGAAGGAGTAGATGATCGGATTGATGGTGTCCATCCACTCCGAACACATCGCCCCTGCCACGGTGAGCATGGTGTAGATGACCACCATCTCGCCTTCTTGCAGGGCATAGCGGGGGGTGAAACGCCACAGGGGGACATTCAAAATCACGAAGCCCAGGGTGAGGATCACCGGGGGAACCATCAGGGAGAAGATACGGTCTGCGCCCTGGTCGGAAGACCAGTAGGCGCAGACCGGCATCGCCAGAAGGGCCAGGAACATCGCCCGCCAGGAAATCCAGCGGCCTGTGCGGGACGGGGTCGGGCGGTTGTCTTCTGCGCCGGTTTTCTGCTGGATCATGACATCCCTTCCTGCCTCATATCGGTCCGAGAGGAACCGCAACTGCCGGACATTATCGCCACATTTATATCATACCCTAAGATTTCCGATTTGTTCCAGCAGGCCGGCGTCAAAACACGCCGATCACGGTGTACACGATGGCTGCGATGAGCGCGGAGGCGGGGATGGTCAAAATCCAGGCCCATACGATCTGGCCGACCACGCCCCATTTGACCGCGGACAGCCTGCGGGTGGAGCCGACGCCGACGATGGCTCCTGTGATGGTATGGGTGGTGCTGACCGGGATGCCCAGATGGGTGGCGAAAAGAATGGAGATGGCCCCGGCGCTCTCGGCGCAAAAACCCCCGATGGGCTTGAGCTTGGTGATGCGGTGGCCCATCGTGTGGACGATCCGCCATCCGCCTGCCATCGTCCCGGCGGCGATAGCGGCATGGCAGATCAAAACCACCCAGAAGGGCACGTAGAACTCAGATCCCAGGTATCCTGCTGTAAAGAGAAGGACAGCGATGATCCCCATGGTCTTCTGCGCGTCATTGGTGCCGTGCCCCAGGCTGTAGAGCGCCGCAGAGACTAGTTGGAGCCTGCGGAAATGCCTGTCGACATGATAAGGGGAGGCATGCTGGAGCAGATGATAGAGGCCGACCATAAAAGCGAAGCCCAGCAGCATTCCTATCAATGGGGAAAGGACGATGAAGAGGCAAATCTTGCCGATGCCGGACAGGATCACCGCCTGCCAGCCGGCCCTCGTGACCGCCGCGCCGAGGAACCCCCCGATGAGCGCATGGGAGGAGCTGGTAGGCAACCCGAAATACCAGGTGATCAGATCCCAGACAATGGCTCCGATCAGCCCGGAGAGCAGGACGATCTCATTGACAGCGGAAGGATCGATCACTCCTTTGCCGATAGTGCCGGCGACCTTGACCCCGAACCCGAACGCTGCCACAAAATTGAAGAACGCCGCCCACACCACCGCCTGCTGGGGGGTGAGTACCCGCGTGGCAACCACGGTCGCTATCGAATTGGCCGCATCGTGAAAGCCGTTGATGAAATCGAACGATAGGGCGACGATGATAATGAAAACGACCAGCGTTAACAATGCCGGTCTTCGACCTCCTTTAATGCCCACCACCGCGCTGCGCCGGACAATCTCGATTGGCCTTCCCCCGGGCGCTTGCCGTTAAGAGCCTTGCGGGAAGACATCTCAAGATTCTCTTCGGTCGCCCTTTTCTCCTCTCTGAGCAGGCTTAAAGTTCCGTTCGGATTTAATCAAACCTTAAAATGCCCTTAACGTCGCTTTAACGTGAGCCTGTTATGCTATAAGCGGAACCTGAAAGAAAGCGATTTTCATGCGGAAAGAGATTCTCCATGACCTGCACGCACCCCATCGAGGAAAACGTCTGCGTTTATTACGCCTTATGAAGAGATTGCCCCAGGCTTTATGAAGAGTCCAAGCGAAGCGCAAGAGTTTATCTGGCCCGGCGCGATAGCCTGCCCAATTTCCTTTCGGGCGGTTGCTGGAGCTGCTACATCCGGCTGGATATCAAGCAGCGGTACAATACCCTGATTCCCCACCTTCTGGGCGGGAACTACGAACGGAGGTAAAATCAAAAGGTGTGTAAATTGAACAAATGAACAGGCGGTGGTATCCTTTCTTTTAGAGAACGAAACGCCGGTGGAGACCGGAGAAAGGACACCCCTATGAAGGAAGATACCACAAAGAGGCAAGAAGCGCAAGGGGTGTGTTGGGAGACGTTGGAAGGGCTGGTGCGGGCGCAGATTCAAGAGGGGCTGCAAGAGGGGCTGGAAGCGGAAGTGACGGAGTTTCTGGGGCGGGCCAAGCATGTCCGACGGGAAGCAGGCGAGGCGTCGCAAGGTGGGTATCGAAACGGGTATGGGAAGAGCCGGCAGGTGAGTTTGAGTTGTGGGAGTGTGACGGTGAAACGGCCCCGGGTGCGGGGGATTCAGGAGAAGCTGGAGAGCCGAGTATTGCCGTTGTTTACCAAGTGGAGCCAGGAGGTGGCAGATCTATTGCCGCAGTTATACTTACATGGGCTGGCGTTAGGGGATTTCGAGTTGGCCTTACGGGGGCTGTTAAGGGAGGAGGCCCCCCTCTCGCCGGCGACGATCCAGCGGCTGAAGGCGAGTTGGCAGGGGGAGTATGCGGCCTGGCAGCAGCGGCGTCTGGAGGGGCTGGAAGTGGTCTATGTCTGGGCAGATGGGATTTACATCAAGGCGGGGCTGGACAAGGACAAGAGTTGTCTGCTGGTGCTGGTGGGAGCGCTTGCCGATGGGCGCAAAGTCGTGTTGGGGCTGGAGAGCGGGCATCGGGAATCGAAAGAGAGTTGGGCGAAGCTGCTGCGGAGTTTGCGAGACCGAGGGCTGGCGTGTCCGAAGGTGGTGGTCGGTGATGGGGCCATAGGCTTGTGGGGGGCGGTGCGGGGACTATGCCGGTGGATATCGCCAAAACCGTGACCTACCTGGCCTACCAGCCGGTTTCCGGCTATCTGGTGGATATCCCCAAAATGGCCCAGCAGGTACAGAAAATGCTGCGCGACGCCCTGGAAATCTACGTCAGCCGCGACCTGAGCGCCATCGAGCGGATGGTGCGCGATGACGACGAGGTGGACCACTATTTCAAAACGTTTCTTTACGAACTAGCGGTCCAGGTCCGCAAGGACAGCAACCTCGCCGAAGCCGCCATGCTGGTCCTCCTCATCGCCCGCTACCTAGAGCGCGTCGCCGATCACATCACCAATGTGGGAGAGCGCATCTATTATATGGAAACCGGTGAGATGAAGGAGTTGCACGTATAGGGGTATCAAGGCCTCTTATCAATGCCATGGCGAGGAGCGCAGCGACGCGGCAATCTTCAGGCGAAAGCCCCAATAAAAAAGCCCTGCGCTTAAATCGGCGCAGGGCTTTCACTGCTTAAGTCGGCCTACTTCTCATCGAAGGAAGGCAGATACATCCTCCAGGTTTCGTTTTTCGAGCCGGAGACATATTTGGTCAGGCTGATGTAGGGGACATAGCGGGGGCGCTTGGGAAGTTTGAGCAAGATCATCCCCGACTGCTGGAGCGTCTTGTCCCCCTTTTTGCTGTTGCACCGCTTGCAGGAGGCGACCAGGTTGTCCCACTCCAGGCTCCCCCCCAGCCGCTTGGGAACGACATGGTCGATGGTGAGTTCCCTCGCGGACTGGCCGCAGTACTGGCAGGTGTAATTATCCCGGGCAAAGATGCTCCGCCTCGATAGCTTGAGCTCCGGCAAAGGCCGCCGCACTCGATGGCGCAGCTTGACGACCGACGGGGACAGCATGGTCGCCCCCGAATGCCGTATCGGTTTGCCGCCCTCGTGCAGCACCTCGGCCTTGCCCATGTAGACCAGCACCACCGCCCGGCGCATGTTGCACACATTGAGCGGCTCATAGTCGCTATTCAGGACGAGTACCTCTCCTTCCATCCGCTGCAACTCCCCTTCTCTCGATTTCTCTCCCAAATAAAAGCGCCCGCTACACCGATTGTGTGAAGCGGGCGCACAAACGCTAATATCTGCGGTAACTGCTCTGGTAGAAGAAACTGTCTTCCAGCAGGCGCAGCCAATGCACCCGCGCCGGGCTGTCGGCGCAGCTTACCATGCGCTGACCTCTCGGGCCGAAACTTAGTGTATACCAGTTCGTCTGTTTGTGGAAACGTATCGGCTGCTCCATAAATATCACCGATTTATTATACCAAACCCTTCCGGGCGATGTCAAGGAAGGTGTAGATCGATGTCGATGCGATTCGCCACCGAGGATAAGGGTAGTTCAAACCGCATATACATAAAAAGGACTTTCGCCAGACTGCCAGGATAGATCTGTCGTCGATGCAGGCCGCGCTCCTTGCAATGACAGTAAATCCACAAATTTATGCGCTGTAGCCTTCGCGCCGTTCCCATGCCTGGGGGCGGGCGTTTGCGCTGTCCCCCGGGCCCGGCCCGGCAGAACGGATGACGTTCTGGATCATCACGAACTCCCCGATGTTTTCGGGGGTGATGATGCCCACGAGCCGTCCCTGCTGGATGACCGGCACGGAGGAACACTGGCATTCCTGCATTTTTCGGAAGACAATTTCCAGCATCTCGCCGGCATCGACGGTAGTGAATGCACGCTGCATGGCCTGGTCCACCGGGGCCTGGTTGCCGAACCTGCCGAGGCCGGAAACCAGGTCGTTGCGGGTAAGGACACCGATGAGGCGGTCGTTCTCCAGCACCGGAAAATCCTGCTGGTATCCGCCGATCAGCAGCTCTACGGCCTGCTGGAGCGGGTCGCGGGAGGAAAGGGCGCGGAAGTCGGTCACCATCGCATCCCGGGCCGGGATGCCGCTGAAAACGAAGCGCATCTGCACCATCGCCGCTTCCTGGGCCGCGCCCATGTAGACGAACAGGGCGATAAAGAGCAGGAACGGGTTGGAGAACAGCCCGAAGAAGCCGAACAGGAAGGCCATGCCCTGCCCGATATTGGCCGCCACCTGGGTCGCCTGGGCGTAGTGCATCTTCCGGGCCAGCAGGGCGCGCAGCACTCGGCCTCCGTCCATCGGGAAGGCGGGCAGCAGGTTGAAGATCACTAGGCCAATATTCACCCGTATCAGGTTGGTCACCAGGTCGGCCCCGATGAACCCGGTGTCCGTCAGGTTTGCCATCGCGGCAACGCCGCGTCCGAAGGCCAGGAGGACGAAGAGCAAAACCGCGATCACCACATTGACCGCAGGCCCGGCCAGAGCGACTACCAGTTCCTCTTTCGGGTCTTCGGGCATCCGCTCCAGGCGGGCGACCCCACCGATAGGCAGAAGCGTGATATCCCGTGTCTGGATGCCGTAGCGCCGGGCGGCGAGGGCGTGGCCCAGTTCGTGGAGGAGCACGCACCCGAAGAGCAGGAGGATAAAGGTCACGCCCTTGAGGGCGAGCGCCATATTTCTATAGGGCAGATAGTGCATCAGCAGCACCCACCCGATCAATAAAAGAAAGGTCGCATGCATATAGACGGCGATACCTGCCACCTGTCCCAGTTTCCATGACCACTTCATCGAAAATCCCCTTTCCGTCTCGGCGGAAGAGGGCTACCAAAGCCCCCGCAGTATGTCTTCACGGGTTACGATGCCGACCAGCTTGCCGTCCCGAAGGATGGGGATCCGGTTGATCCGCTTTCTGACCATCATCGCGGCCAGTTCCGATATCGGAGTCTCCTCGTCGGCGGTCAGGACATCCCGGCTCATCACATTCATAGCGCGAAGGGCAAGCCCCTCGGAATACGCCTCTTCCAGCAGCTTTTCGGGAACCGCATAGAGGCCGAAAAGGGCCAGATGCGGGATGGCCGACTTTCGCTTCTTTTCATCGATCACATCCGACTCGCTGATGATGCCGACCACGCGACCCGACTTGTCCACCACCGGCGCTCCGCTGATATGGTGAAGAGAGAGCGTCTCGGCCACCTCGTGCAGGGTCGCATTTTCATCGATAGTCAGGACTTCACGGTTCATGATATCCCGGGCGGTTTTTGCAGGCATGGTGGTTTACTCCCCTTTTACGATCAGCACCGGGCAGGGAGCCAGACGCACCACCTGCTCGGCCACGCTTCCGATAAAGAACCTGTCGGCGGCATGCTGCCCCATCCCGCGGCTGCCCATCACGATCAGGTCATAGGCTCCACGAACGGCTTCCTGGGCCAGGTGATCCGAGGGCGGCTCCCCTTCCACCATTTTTAGATGAACGAGAACATTCGTCTCCTCCAGCGCTTTGCCGGTCTTCTCCAAGATCGCCCGGCCCGCCTCCTGAAGGCTTTCCCGGAACCGGGCGGCCAACTGCTCGGGCAGAGTGACGAGATTCAGCGATTCAGGGGCCAGCACCAGCATGGCCGTCACGGATGCATTGCATTTGGCTGCCAGGTCTCCGGCCAGCCGGGCCGCCTTCAGCGAGGCAGGAGAGCCGTCCGTCGGCACCAGGATATTGCGGATATTCATGGACATGACACCTCTTTTTGAGTTTGACCACCTGTTGACGCTTCCATTTATCAAAACGGTAGAACAGCCATTTAGTTCCATCGAATTTCGACGGCTGCCCGCTTAATAGTCTCCCGGTTCCTTGCGGTGGTTGAGATAGATCGCTGCGCTAATGAGTAGGACGCCAAGAGAAGAAGACCTGTTCCCGCTGACAGGTCTTCTTCTCTTGGCCTATTCTTATTTTAATCGAAATCGAAAAGCTCGCCCAGGAACGATTTGCGCCTGCGCCGAGGCTGGTCCGGAGAACGGCGGTCATCCCAATCGTCGTCATCAGGGCCGTCCGGGTAGCGCCCGGCGGGAGGGGCGGCGGAACGCTCCATAATTTTATCCAGTTCCCCCCGGTCCAGCCAGACGCCGCGGCACTGGGGGCAATAATCGATCTCCACCCCTTGCCGGTCGGCAATCTTGAGTTCGATATTGCAGACAGGACATCTCATATTCAAACTCCTTGTTTTGCGGTTTTGTGACAGGTTTTCTTTTTCTCTTATAAGTGTATAGTACACCTCGAAGAAAGTCAAAGGAACCGGGCAGGCTTGCCGAAAGGCAGGAAAATACAGGCCGATATGGAACCTGTATATTGACCCGCATCAACCTCTTATCCGGAGAAAACGGAATGAACTCCACCCTTCCCGATACCGAAAACCCCTTGCGGGCCGGCCTGAAGCGCAAAATGACGGCGGCTCCCCCTGTCCTGGTGATTTTCGGGGCGACCGGAGACCTGATGCGCCGGAAGCTGATGCCCGCCCTTTATGACCTGGCCTATGACCGCCTTCTGCCCGCCGGTTTTTCGGTGGTCGGGGTGGGGCGGCGCGATAAAGATGACGACATCTTCCGGGCCGAAATGCTGGAAGCTGTCAACGAACACGCCCGCCGGACGCCCGCCCGCCCCGAGGTATGGGAGGACTTCGCCCGGAATATCTTCTACCACCGCCTCGATTTCGAGCAGGCGGAACGGTACGACTCCCTTCAGGAACGGCTTCACCGGATCGATGGGGACCGGCAGACCCTGGGGAACCGCATCTTTTATCTGGCGACCGCGCCCCGGCACTTCGGCCCGATTCTGGAGAAGCTGCACGAAAGGGGCATGATTCGTAAGGGGCAGCCGCGGCAGGGATGGACCCGTGTTCTGGTGGAAAAGCCCTTCGGCAGCGATCTGGAGTCTGCACGCGCTTTGAACCGGCAGATCAGCGCGCTATTCGATGAAAGCCAGGTGTACCGGATCGACCACTATCTGGGCAAGGAGACAGTGCAGAATATCCTGGTCTTCCGCTTCGCCAACGGCATCTTCGAGCCGATCTGGAACCGGAAGTACGTAGACCACATCCAGATTACGGTGAGTGAAAAGCTGGGCATGGAGGGGCGCGGGGCCTTCTTCGATGGGGTGGGCGTGCTGCGGGATATGGTTCAGAACCACATGCTCCAGCTTTTGAGTCTGGTCGCCATGGAGCCGCCGGTCAGCCTGGCCGCCGATTCCGTACGCGATGAGAAGGTCAAAGCGATGCGAGCCGTCCGCCCCATGACCCCGGAGGAGGTTTCCCGCCAGGTGGCGCGCGGCCAGTACGGGCCGGGCTTCGCAGGCGGCAAGCCGGTTCCGGGCTACCGGGAGGAGCCGGGGGTGGCCCCGGATTCCGGCACGGAAACCTTCATGGCCCTGAAGCTGTTCATCGATAACTGGCGGTGGGCGGGCGTTCCCTTCTACCTCCGTTCCGGCAAGCGCCTCCCCCGGCAGGCGACCGAGCTGACCGTCCAGTTCAAGGCCGTGCCCCACGCGCTCTTTCCGGACTCCGACGGGAGCGCCCTGGAGCCTAACCTGCTGATCATCCGCATCCAGCCCGATGAGGCGATCTCGCTGCGGGTGGCCGCCAAAATCCCCAGCCCGGAGATCCGCATCCAGCCGGTGCTGATGGATTTCCGATACGGCAGCTTCCTGGGCGCGGAGCCGCCCGATGCCTATGAACGCCTCCTCCTGGATGTGACGCTGGGAGAAGCCACTCTCTTTACCCGCCGGGATGAGGTGGAGGTGGCCTGGTCGGTGGTGACGCCCATTCTGGAAGGCTCCCGGCCCGGCGAAACCTTCCCCAATTATGAGGCGGGGACTTGGGGGCCGCAGGCGGCCTTCGATCTGATCGAGGCCGACGGGCGACAGTGGCGCAAACTCTGAAAGGCAAGGCCATGAATTCCGATATTTACGCCCTCACAGAACCCAGGCCGGTCGATCTTGCGGCTATCGAGCGCGAACTGGAGCATCTCTGGCAGGACACCGATTCCCCGGCCAGCGGGGAACCGGGAGTTTCACGCATCACCCTGCTGAACCTGGTGGCCTGCACACAGGAAGTGGAGCGGGCGTCCGAAATCGCGCAGGAGATCGCCTCCGTGACCCTCTACCACCCGTGCCGGGCCATCATCGTCGCCATCGGCCCGGAGGAAGGAGACGCCGGGCTGGACGCCTCGGTGGCCGCCTACTGCCACATCCCGGAAAGCGGCCCCAGGCCGATCTGCTGCGAGCAGATTACGCTGAGGGTTCGGGGGGAGTCCGTGGGCCGCCTGTCCGCCATCCTGCCCCCTCTCCTGGTTCCCGACCTGCCCCGGTTCCTCTGGTGGCTCGACACCCCCGATTTTGACCGCCCTTATTTCCGCAGGCTCGCCGGCGGATTCGACCGCCTGATCGTGGATTCCCGTCGCTTTGCGCGTAACGAAGATCTTCTCCGCATGATCGAATGGCATGACGATATCCTGGTCAGCGACCTGAACTGGCTCCGCCTGACACCCTGGCAGGAACTCATCGCCGAGTTCTTCGATCCCGAGCCGTTCCGCCCCTATCTGTCCACCGTCGAGAAAGTGGCCGTCACCTTCGCCTGCCGCAAGGGCGTCTGCGAAGCCCAGGCGTTTCTTCTCATCGGATGGCTGTCCGCCCGGCTGGGATGGCAGCCGGAAACGCTGGAATCGCCAGAGGCGGGCTGCCGCATCGCCATGCACCGGGATGGGCAGGCCATAGAGGTATTGCTGCAAGGCCAGCCGGAGGAGGACGCATCCGGAGGCGACCTGATAAGCGTCCGGATCGAAGCGGGGGGAGACTCCCCTGCCGCCTTCGAGATCGTCCGGGTCGAGGGCGGCTCTCTGGCGGCGGTCTCGGTGGAAATGGCCGGGGCCTGCCCTCTGCCCTACCGCACCCCGATTGGCAGCGAAAGCACCACCGGCCTGCTCTGCGAGGACCTCGAAACCCTGGGCCGGAACTCTTTGTTCGAAGAGGCTTTGCACAAGATCGAGGAGATTTTATCTAAAACGAACTCAAAGGAGAAATGATTTATGTCTGTTCTGGGAGCCGGTGTGATCGGTATGGGAATGGGCGCGAGCCATGTGGAGGCATTCAGCAATCATCCCAGCACGGAAGTCCGCGGCGTCTGCGATGTCAACCTGGACCGGGCCAGGGCGGTGGCCGGGCGCTACAATATCGGCCTGGCGACCGGAGACTACAGGGAACTGCTCCGGCGCGACGATATCCACATCATCTCTGTCAGCACCCCCGATATGTTCCACGAGGAGCAGGCAGTGGCCGCGCTGGAGGCAGGGAAGGACGTTCTCTGCGAGAAGCCGATGGCTCTCCATATCGAGGAATGCGAGCGGATGATCGCCGCCGCCGACCGGACGGGCCGCAGGCTGATGATCGGCCAGGTATGCCGTTACACGCCCGGCTTCATGCTGGCGAAGCGCCTGATCGACCGGGGCGATATCGGGGAACTCTTCTTCGCCGAGTCCGAATATGCCCACGACTATGCCGGCCTGACCGGCTGGCGCAGCGATCCGAAAATCATGCGGGAGCCGTTCATCGGGGGAGCCTGCCACGCCGTCGACCTGGTGCGCTGGATCGCCGGGGATATGGAAGAGGTCTTCGCCTACGCCAACCGGAGAGTCTTGACCGACTGGCCGGTGGACGACTGCACCATCGCCACCTTCAAATTCCTGAGCGGGGCCGTCGGCAAGGTCTTCTGCTCCATCGGCTGCAAGCGCCCCTACACCATGCGCTCCGTCTTTTACGGCACGAAAGGCACGATCATCACGGACAACACCAGCCCGGCCATCGATCTGTGCGCCACCGGCCTGCCGGAGACGGCGGGCGGTTTCATCAAGCTGCCGGTCAATATTAACTCTCACAACGTCACCTCCGAGGTGGCGGAACTGGTTTCCGCCATCCTGGAGAACCGGCCCGTCAACACCGATGGACGCGAAGGCGCTCGGACCGTCGCCGCCTGCCGCGCTGCCGTCGAATCGGCAGCCACCGGAAAGCCGGTGAAGGTCAGGACGGAATTTTAATAGCGGGCGATTGTAGGGGCAGATCTGTGTGCCTGCCCCGGTCGAATCAAACGGGGCAGGCACACAGATCTGCCCCTACATCAGAGGCCAACATGCTTTTTACTGTGGATGTGGGCAATACCAATATCGTTTTAGGGATTTTCGAGGGAAGCGACCTTCTGGCGTCCTGGCGCATCCGGACGGATCGGGAGAGGACGACGGATGAACACGGAATGCTCTTCAAGCACCTGCTGGAACACTCCGGGTTTCGACCGGGGCAGATCGATGGGGCCATAATCTCCAATGTCGTTCCCCCGATGATGCAGACGCTGGAAGATACCGCCCGGAAGTATTTCGAGGTGGAGCCTCTGGTGGTGGGCCACGGCGTGCAGACCGGCATCCGCATCCACTACCGCCCCGAATCGGACGTAGGCGCGGACAGGATCGTGAACGCGGTGGCGGCTTTCGAGATGTACGGCGGCCCGGCCATCGTAGTCGATTTCGGAACGGCCACCACCTTTGACGCCATCTCAGGAGAAGGCCATTATCTGGGAGGAGCCATCGCGCCCGGCATCGGCATCTCGATGGAGGCCCTTTTCCGCCAGGCGGCCCGGCTGCCTCGTATCGAGCTGGTCCCTCCCGAAAACGTGATCGGAGAGACCACCATCATGAGCATGCAGTCCGGCGTCCTCTACGGCTTCGTCGGGCAGGTGGAGGGCATTGTCGCCCGCTTCCGGAAAGAACTCGGAGGTCGGGCCCAAGTCATCGCCACCGGAGGCTTCGCGGCCCTCATCGGTCGCGAAACCCCCTGCCTGGAAATCGTGGACCCGCTCCTTACCCTGCACGGACTGCGGATTTTGTTTGACAGGAACCGCGGCATCTGACTTTCCATTCTTATATACGGAGGTTGCCATGTTGATAAAACGCAAGATCCCCCTTCCGGCTTTGTTGCTTCTGGGCCTGCTGGCAACGAGCGCATGGGCCAACGATACCGACCTGACCTACGGCGGTTCGCCCAGCCCGCTGGCGGGTCACCCTTCGGTCGCCATGCGGAGCGAATACGTCAAAATGGTTGTCGGGGATGAGGATGTCACCGTGGACTGCCGGTTCACCTTCGTGAATAAAGGTCCGGCCTGCCGGGTGCGGATGGGCTTCCCCGATGAGGGCGGAGACCCCGGCGAAGACCCGGACGCGACGCCCCATCCGCCGAAAGGCACATTCAAGGCTTTCCGATCCTGGGTGAACGGAAAACCCGTCCCGACCACCGTGATACGGGGAAAAGAGCCGGGCAGCGTATGGCATGTCAAAGAGGTATCTTTCCCCACCCGCCGGACAGTTAAGGTGCGAAACCGATATACCGTGCCTGTCGGCAGCAGCGTCGCCTTTCGCTCGGTTCTAATCCATCTCACGCAGTATGTGCTGCATACCGGCTCGTCCTGGCACGGGCTTCTGGGCCGCTCGGAAATCGAGGTCGTCTTCCGGCGGAAAGGGATGACAGGAGCCATTGCGCCCAGGGCGATCCGATGGCAAAACGGACAGGTCAACTACGATACCACCGCAAAGATAGGGAAGCGGACCGTCTACTATGAAGGCCCGTGCCCTCCCAGGGTGTCGGGCAACACCCTCCGGTTCATACGCACTCGCTGGCGGCCAGCCCCCAAAGACGACATTTTACTCGTGTTCGATATCGAACGGCTGAAGACAGGCTCCTAACGTTTCCTGCCCCCTTCTCCGGGCAGTCCGATCATTATCTGGCAAAGGAGGCATCCAGATGCAAAAGGCTTTAGCTATCCGGCTCAGCGTCGGCTTGGTCCTGTCGCTGAGCTTCCTGGCTTCCCTGATCATCCCCGTTCAGGCCCAGCAAACGAACCCCTCCATGACGGTCTATTTCGCGGTGGGGGAGAAATACCCGAAGGGCCTCTCCGATTTTCAGTGCTTCGGGCTGGCCCGCAAAGGCAAGAATAAATTCGAGGGCTGGGTCATGACCGACCGGGAGAATCCCGACAATTCGACTCTCGATATGAAGACAGTCCGGCTGGACGGGAAAAGGCTCCTCTTCAGAACGGTCAACCGCAAGGGGCTGGCCTTCTCCTTTCAAGGACGCTTCCTCCGCGCCGGAGACATGAGCCGGTTCTACGGCCATCAAACCCCGGTGATCGAGGGCACTGTAAGGAAGTTTCTCAAGGGCAAGAAAGCAGCGCAGGGCAAAATGCGGTTTTATACCGGACCGGCGGGCTGAGACCGCAGGATGAGATTGTTTGCGCCTCTCGTCTGTATGAATCATCCGCGGCTATGCGGGGCAAAATCTTGCAGGAACCGATGCTTATGTCCTCCGATACCGTTCAGCTAGAGAAACATATTTCCATCCAGGAATGGGCTGTTGAAGAGGCAAAACGGCTAATCGTGTCTGTTATCGCTGGAAGCCCTATTCGTGTCTATATGTTCGGCTCGCGTGCGAACGGGACAGCCCGGCGGTTTTCCGATATCGATATCGCTCTGGATGCCAATGGGAATCCGGTAGAGCAGCAATTGCTGGAGAAACTCCGAGATATGTTCGAGGAGAGCCATATCCCGTTCAGGGTGGACATCGTTGACCTTGTGGCAGTGCCGGAGGACATGCGAGAAGCGATCCTGGAAGAAGGGTATCTATGGAAAAGCTAAAGCAGAGGCTTTGCGAAGCGCAAAAAGCCTGGAATACACTCATGCAGGCGGTTTCCCTCGAAGTGCCCAGCACGCTCGAAAGAGACGGCTGTATACAGCGATTCGAATATACGCTCGAAACCGTCTGGAAGGCAGGCCAACACTATCTGAATACAATGGAGGGTATAGTGGTTGCCTTCCCGAAATCCTGTTTCCGCTCTCTGGGAGAGACAGGTATTCTGGATGAGGAGGAGACCGTCCTGGCGCTGGCAATGACCGATGACCGGAATTCGACAACCTATACCTATATCAAAGCGTTAGCACAGCAGATTCACGGACGGCTTGCTCGATATACGCCCCTCATGGGTAAAATGATCTGCCGGATGGCCTCCCGCGTTCCCGAATAGCCTACCTGTCCTTTCCTTCGTACTCCAGCTTGTAGTGGGCCAGCAGGAGGCCGTAGAGGGTTTTGGCGTCCTTGATTTCCTGACGCCCGATCATGGCGATGGCCTCGTCGAGGGGGATCGGAACCGGCTCCAGAAATTCGTCGGCATCGAGCCGGTTGGGGACGGGTTCCAGGCCGGTCGCCAGGTAGCAGTGGAGGAGTTCGCTGGAATAGCCCGGGGCCAGGAAGGAGATGGAGACCTTCTCCAGTTGGCCGAGGCGATAGCCGATCTCCTCCTCCAGTTCGCGGGCGGCGCACGCCTCCGGCGATTCGCCCGGGTCCAGCGTTCCCGCCGGGATTTCCAGAAGAGACTGCCCCGCCGCCAGCCGGAACTGCCTCACCAGCACCACCTTTCCATCAGGCAGGATCGGCACGATGGCGACCGCGCCGCGATGCTCCACGATCTCCCGACTGGAACGATTCCCATCGGGCAGCTCGACGGTATCCACCCGCAGGCTGACCACCCGCCCCTCGTATATCCGCTCCGACTGAAGCACTTTTTCGGTAAAATCCACGGCGTTATCTCCTTTCCCATGATGGCTGGCGGCCTGGATCAGCCCTTTATCATGTCCCCGGCGACCGCTCCGGCGACCGCTGCCGCCAGGAAAAAGACGGGGTCGTTCGCAAGGCCGCGCCCCATCGATTGCAGGAACGGAGCGTTTTCTTCCAGGACTTGCCGCGCCGCATCGACGGGAGCCCATCGGATATCATGGCGCAGGATGATTCCGCTGGCCTCCAGTTGCGCCTCCAGCAATTCCTGCTGCGAGCCGCCAAGCTGCGGCATGGGCAGGAAGGCCCTCGCAAGGGTTGCCTGGCCGAGTGTGGTTTGCGTGTGGTGCGACAGCCCGCGGTGGCGATCCCTGGGGTCAGCAAAGCCGATGCGGGGGATGGCGACCGGGGTTCCGCCCAGGACGGAGGCGGCGTGAAGCGCCTCGGCCACCGCCAGTCCGCTGAAGCCGTAGCGCGTTCCGGTCCCGACATTGCCCGGCCCCTGGACGATCACGGCAAGATCGGCCCGCGCGATCTCTTTGGCGGCGATGAGGGCGGTGTACAGGTTCACCGCCTCATAATCTCCCCCGAAAGACTGCCCGGCGGTGATCGAGGCGGCCAGCCATCCTCTGTCTTTCATCAGGGCCACCGTTCGGCTGAAGGCGATGGGGAGGGCCGCCGTATCGGTCATGATACAGGCTATCACCGGCGCACCGGCTGATTGCCTGGCCCCCAGGACGGCGGGCAGGAGATGGCTGTGCAGCTCTCCCGCCAGCACGGGCATCCCGGCCAGCGATACGAACCCTTCGACGGCCTGACGGTGCGGGCTGCTCTCCTCCTCGATGCTTGTGACAGCGTGTTGCAGAGGGGTATAGCGCAGTTTGACGATATGCCCCTGTGTTTCGTCAATAAGATCTGCCATGGGCGGATCGAGCCGGGCGACGACAAAATGCACCCCGCCGGTCCCCAGGCGCAGGCGAACGGCGGTGGTGTTAAGCAGCACTTCGTCCCCGACCGCGACATCGCCTGTCAGAGCCGGATATGCGACCGCCTGTGCATCCTCCCCTTCGATCCTGACGGACATCTCCATCGCGCCCTGCCGCACGGACAGGATGGCGGTGACAGCGCCGCGCTTCAGACAGATCATGGCGCTGCGGCGGCGCGGCGGATGGCTGAGGCCACAAATTCCGCCGCTTTCACCAGGTCGGAGACAGCTATGTGTTCGTCGTGGGTATGCACCTTCTCCATCCCCGTGCCGACCACCACGGTAGGGATGCCCCGGGCGTTGAAGATATTGGCGTCGCTGCCCCCACCGGCGGCAAACAGGTCCTGTGGAGCGCCGATATCGCGGGCTGCTTGGAGCGCCAGCCCCACCACAGGCGCGGTCGGCAGGTGGCGGTAGGTATTATAAGACCGGTCAATTTTGATCTCGGCGGAAGCTCCAGCCTCGGCGGCGGCGCTTTCGAACGCCTCCACGATATGGCGGGAGATCTCTTCCAGCTTGCCCTCGTTGCGGCTGCGGGCCTCGCCCTGCACTTCCACACGGGCGGGAACGATATTGCGGGCCTCGCCTCCCCGGGCGATGCCCATATTGGCCGTCGTCTCCGGGTCGATACGGCCCAGCCTCATACGCGCTATGGCGCGAGCCGCCGCCTGGAGCGCATCGACGCCCTCCTCCGGGCAGACGCCCGCATGGGCGGGCTTGCCTGTCACTACTGCGGTGATCAGGTTATGGCTCGGCGCGGTGGCGACGACGCCCCCCACCGGCTTCCCCGCATCCAGCACGAACCCCATATCGGGCCGGATCAGCGAATAATCCAGGCACTTCGCCCCCAGAAGCCCGACCTCCTCACAGATAGAAAACACCGCATCGATAGGCCCGTGCGGGACGCCTTCCTCCCGGACGGCTCGGATGCCCTCCAGGATGGCCGCCACACCCGATTTATCGTCCGCCCCCAGGATGGTCGCGCTCTCTGTCCGGATCACGCCTCCTTCCCGGACGATCCGAAGCCCTTCCGTCGGGGCCACCGTATCGAAATGCGCGCTGAACAGGAGCCGGGGCGCGCCCTCCGCCCTCCCGGGGATATTGACGATAATATTATCCGTCTCCCCGCCGACCTGCTCCCCCGCCTGATCGCGCAAAGGCGCAAGGCCCATCCCCTCGATCTCCGCGCAGATCGCCTCCGCCACCGCCTTCTCCTTCCGCGGCGGGCTGTTTATCTCCAGAAACCGCAAAAACATCCCCAGCAGACGGGATTCATTCACCATATGGCGTCTCCTTGTGGGTAGGGGATAGGGATCAGGGGATAGGGTATAAGCGGTTCGCCCTTCCATCGCAGCCGTCTTTCTAAACCCTGACATCCTACCCCCTAAATAGTCCTGGTGACCTTGCGAAGGCCCCGGGGAATATCCGGGTTATGGCCCTTGGCTTCGGCAAGGTGGCAGGCGAAAAGCTGGCCGAAGAGGATATAGACGATGGGAGTGATGATTTCTGGGAGTTCCAGCGGGAACCGGAAGGGCACGGTGGCTGTAGATAGGATTTCTTCCTCATGGGAGAGGATGATCGTTTCCGCATGTTTGCTTTCCAGGGTTTCAGCAAGGTCTTTCATGAAGTTGTAGGTGTGGCCCTGCGGGGCGATCAGGAAGCAGGGGAAGCCTTCGTAGACGATGGCGACCGGACCGTGCAGGAAGTCGGCGGCGGAATAGGGTTCGGCCACCAGGTAGCAGGTTTCCGCCATCTTCAGGGCCATCTCCGCGGAGGTGGCGCTGTTCAGGCCGCGTGAGATCACCACGCATTCATCCATATAGCGATATCGCTCCACCCGCTGCATGATCTCAGGCTCCAGCGACAGGGCGGCTTCCATCCATCCGGGAACCTGATGGAGCCGGTTCAATAACTCTTGGTCATCATGCAGGCAGGCGGAGATCATATAGAGATTCATCAGGCTGGTGGTGTAGGTCTTGGTGGCGGCCACGCTCTTTTCCGGGCCGGCGTCGCAGAGAAGAATGTGTTCGGAGGCGTGGGCCAGGGGAGAATTGGGGGCATTGGTGATACAGGCGGTCAGAGCGCCCTGCTTGCGGGCGTGTTTCAAAACCTGTACGACATCGGGAGACGCGCCGGACTGGGAGATGCCCAGCACCATCGCATTTTGAAGCTTCAGCCGGGCATGGTAGTGCGTGTAGGCCGACGGGGCAGCCAGGGCGCAGGGAAGCCCGTTGGCAATCTCGAAAAGATACTTCCCGAAGGTGGCTGCATTGTCGGAAGTGCCGCGGGCGGCCAGGATAAGATAAGAAATATTGCGGCCCTTGATCTCCCGGGCCAGGCGAAGGGCTTTCTCCGCCTCGTTTTCCAGGACGCGGGCTACCGCCTCCGGCTGCTGCCGGATTTCCTCTAACATCAGACTCATCTTCATACCTCGTACCCGTCGATGGGTTTTATTTCCACAGCATTGCGCTGGGCGTCCACCCGGAGCAGCCTGCCGCGCAGCAGGTCGCCGTCGCCCAGCAATACCCGGATGGCTTCTTCCCCCTGGCAGGCCGCCACGCCTGCAATCGCCCTGCCGGGCCGGGCGTCATCCTCCTGGGGCCAGAGTTCTTCCCCCAGACTGTCCAGGGATTCGTCACCGGGGAAGACAGTGGTGACCCACCCCTGGGTGTCGCTGATGGCGGCATGGACGACCGGGATGCCCATGCTCTGACAGGCGGAGGCGATGCGGTGGCGGGCGGGCCGCGCCGGGAGGCAGTCGACAGCCACCGAACAACCGCATAGGAGTACTTCCAGGCTGGCCGCATCGAGCCGGGCCTCGCAGCCGGTGACATCGATGGCAGAGTTCAGGCTGAGGGCGCGGTTGGCCGCGACCATCGCCAGGCCCTGCACGAGTGGGGCTTCGATAGCGAGCCGGAGCGATTCCGGCCCGGGGCCAGGGTCGAGAAAGGGGTCTACCAGGGTCAGGGTCCCGACCCCGTGAACGGCCAGCGACTCCGCCACCCGCTGCCCCAATCCTTCCAGCCCGAACACGACCGCCGAGGATTCGAGCAGCCTGATCTGCCCGCTCAGGCCGTATTTGCGGACATTCCTCACATAGCGAACCGGGATGACCTCCAGCCGCAGAGCCTCGCGCTCCGCCTCGCGGCGCGAGAGGCCGTGAAGGTCGGCCACCGATGCCGTCTCCCCCGGCGAGATGACCCGCCAGCTTGTCCCTCCCGGCATTGCTATGGGATGCGCGGAGCGCAACAAATCGTCCGCAAGATCCATAAAAGACACGCCCTTATCGGTCTAACGTCCCTCGAACTGTACTATGGTCGCGCCTTCGCCGCCCTCGCCCTTTTCGCCGATGCGGAAGGCATGAATATCGGTGCGCTCTTTCAGAAAATTCCAGATCCCTCTGCGGAGCGCGCCCGTCCCCTTTCCATGAACGATTCGCACCTCCGGCACCCCGGCGATGATCGCGTCGTCCAGATATTTCTCGACCCGTTCCAGGGCTTCCTGGACGGTCATACCCAGGATGTGAATTTCTGGCGCGATGGTCTTGGCCTTCTCGAATCTCAGATCCGATGTGCCGGGGGATTCCCTTCGCCTGGCTCCGGCAGCCTTTTCCTCTTCCTCCACCGGCCTCAGCGCCGCAAAGGAAACATTCACCTTGATGGCCCCGATCATCACCACGGCATCCTCGCTGCCCCCGGGAGGGTTCTGGAGGACTCCGGTTCTGCCCAGGGTAGTCACCATCACCGGCATCCCGGGCTTGATGGCGCTGAGGTCGACCGGCCTTTCCTCGTGTTCCGGGCGGTTCCGGTGGCGGCGGGAGCGCACCTTCCGGGCCGTCTCGTGCAGGGCCTGCCGGACGGCTTCGGCCCCTTTGGTGTCCTGGCCCGACTGGCGCAGTTGGTTGATGAGGGCATTGGCCTGCTCGGTCGCCTCCCGGATGACCGCCTCCGAATCTCGCTGGGCCTGGGCCACGATCTCGTCATGGCGCTCCTGCAAAGAGCGCAGCTTCGTCTCATAGCGGTCGCGCAGGATTCGGGCGTCTCTGGAGGCTTCGGCGGCGAGGCGGCGCTCCTCCTCGGCCTGACGCTGGTTTTCCACCAGGCTCCGGATCACCTGATCAGCGGTCAGGTTGCCGGTTCCCACGTATTCGCGGGCCGCCGCGATCACTTCCTCCGGCATCCCGAGCCGGGAGGCGATAATGAGGGCGTTGCTGCTCCCCGGAATGCCCATCAGTATCCGGTAGGTGGGCCGCAGTGTTCGGATGTCGAATTCGACGCTGGCGTTTTCGACCCCTTCCCGCATGTAGGCGAATTCTTTCAGTTCACCGTAGTGGGTGGTGGCGATCACCAGAGCGCCCCGGTTGGTCAGGAAATCGAGGAGGGATCGGGCTAGGGCCGCGCCTTCCGTCGGGTCGGTTCCCGCGCCCACCTCATCGAGCAGCACCAGCGAGTTTTTGTTCATCTCCCGCAGGATGCGGACGATCTGGATGATGTGCGAAGAAAAGGTGCTGAGCGACTGCTGGATGCTCTGCTCGTCCCCGATATCGGCGAAGACCTGATCCAGCACAGCGACCTGGGAGCCGTTTTGCGCCGGGATATGCAGCCCGGACTGCGCCATCAGCACGAACAGCCCCACCGTTTTTAATGTGACCGTTTTGCCTCCGGTGTTCGGCCCGGTGATGAGGAGGGTGGTATAGCCCTTCCCCAGCCGCATATCAATAGGAACCACCTCTCCGGAAAGAAGCGGATGCCGCCCCTGCCGGATATCGATATAACCTTCCCGGTTCAGAACCGGCTCCGCGCAGTCCAGGTCGCAGCTCAAGGCGGCCTTCGCGGCGGTGAAATCGACATGAGCCAGGATTTCCAGAGTTTGTGCGATGCCGGGCGACTGCTCCCCGACCTCTAACGCCAGCATCCGCAGGATGCGCTCGATCTCGTCTCGCTCATCGAAGCGAAGCTGGCGGTGTTCGTTCCCCAGTTCCAGCACGGCGGTCGGCTCCATGAAGACAGTGGCTCCGCTGGCCGACTGGTCGTGTACCAGCCCGCCGAACTGGGAACGGCTGTCGGTCTTGACGGGGATACAGTAGCGGTCGTCCCGGAGAGTGATGATCGGCTCCTGGATCATCGTCCGGTAGTGCGTGGAGGCCAGGATGGCGTTCAGCTTTTCCAGAATCCGGCTGTGCGTGACCTTGATGCGGGAGCGGATGCGGGCCAGCTTCTCGCTGGCCGAATCCAGAACTTCCCCATCATTGCCGATGCAGCGGCGGATCGCCTCTTCCAGTTTGCGGAAATCCCCGATAGGCTCCGTCAGGGCCGACAGCAGCGGGCTGCGGTCCGGGCGCAGCAAAAACTGGCGCAGCCTGCGCGAAGAGGACAGTGTGTCCGCAATATCCATCAATTCCTGCGGGGACAGCATGGCCGCCAGCCGCGCCCGCTCCAGGGAGGGGCGGATGTCCTGAATGCCGCCCAGCGGGATGCGCCCCTCCGACTGGAGGAGATGCCGGGCCTCGCTGGTCTCCTGCTGCAAATGGCGGATATGCCCGATATCTTTCACAGGTTCCATCAGGCGCGCCTGCTCCGCCCCCAGCTCGCAGGCCACCCGCTCCTGTAGCATTTCCCGGATCGCATCGAATTCCAGTGTTTTCAGTGTATGCTTGTCCATATAACGATTGTCCGAAATAAACTCCCAACTTTCTATGATAAACACCTGTCGTCGCTTTCGCTCCTCGCAATGATAGATATGCGAAAGCCTTGATTTATGATAGTTCGCCAATTTATTATACCAGATTAGGGTATAAAAGTAACAGAGAACTATTCGCGCCCCTCCCCTGCCTGGCAGGATCGCGGCATGCAGAGGCGCTCGATATCGAGCCGCAGGTGATCGTGGCCTCCTTGCAGGGAACGGCGGTCTGGGCCAAAACCGCAGCCGGGATTTCCGCCCCTTACCGGATTAATGCCGCCCGCCCCTTCTGGCTGAGCCGGGACAAAGCCTGCCCAGGCGATGCGCTTCACCTCTTCGGCTTCGGGGTCAGGAAAGGTGCAGGTGGCACGGCGGGCGAAGGCCGGAAAGCGCCCCCTGGATGCCCGCCGCTTCGGAGCCAGAGGCGACGGCCTGGCTGACGACGCGAAATCCCTTCAATCGGCCCTTACGGCGGCCAAAGACGCGGGCGGGGGTGTGATCTTCCTCCCGCCCGGCGTGTGCCGGACAGCGGCAACCCTTGTCGTTTCCTCCGGCGTCCGGCTGAAAGGCGCGAGCCGGGACAGTTCGGTTCTGCAAGGGTTCGGCTATAACCCTCACGCGGACCGGGTAGCCTGGTTCACCGGCCCCAACGCGCCTCCCACGGCGGTTGTCCGGCTGTCAGACGGGGCTTCCCTGGATTCCCTGACCGTCGAGGGCGCGACCGGCCCGAGATCGGGCGGAAACGGGCTGGTAGAGGCGGTCCCGGCCTGCCCTTCCTCTCCTGACGGCGGCACAGTTAGAAATATCGCTATATCGGGCTGCCGTCTGCGGGCAGCGGAAGAGGGAACGGAGATATCCAGGCCGCTTTATGCCGCCGCTATCTATATCGGCCCGAACTCGGAGTATGCGGACATGCTTCATAACGATATTGGCGGGGCGATCAGCTTCGGCCTGGGAACTGCCCGGAGGGCGGAGGTGATCGGCAACACCATTCGCGGAGGGGCCTCTGTCGATGTGGTCTCTCTGGGCGGGCGGCTCTTCGACAGCCTGGTGGACAGCAATATCCTGACGGATACCCCAGGCCGGATCGTTCTGGGGATGGGATGGCACAACCTGGTCCGCTATAATGAGGTACACCAGGCTTTTCGCGGCACATGGGCCAACGCGGAGGAGGTCTATCTGATTCACGGCGGGTATGAAGGGACGGCCAGCTGCGCCACCGGCGCATCGGCCCGCACCCTGACCGATACCCGCCAGCGGTGGAATCCTGACCGCTACGCTGATGCCACCGTACTCATCGCCTCAGAGCAGGGCTTCGGGCAATACCGGAGCGTGGCCGGCAATACTCAAAACACGCTGAAGGCGGACAGGCCGTGGCGCATCGTGTCTGACGGCAGCAGCGAGTATGTGGTGGCCCCCGCTTTTGTGGAGAACGCCCTGTTTGCCAGCCTCAACAACGCGCCCTGCGCCTGTCGCTCTGGCTCAACTGCATCGCCAATGTGGTGGAGATGCACCGGGACGACCATTCCAAGGGGATGGGCATCTGGGGAACCGATGACAACCTTCTGGAAAAGGACGGGCGGGCCACCCGGCCCAACGCCTTCTTCCCGGCCTATGACAATGCCGTGATGAACGGCTGGATGGACGGGGCCTTCGCGCACCTTTTCTCCGGGGCCAATCCCGCCGGCATCCATACCGGCCCGCTGGCCTTCGGCAGCTACTTCATCGGCAACCGCCTGCGGCAGTCTCACATGCGGCGGACAGGATTCGATATGCCGGTGCATGGGGACGGGGCCATCCTGGTCGGCAACCGTTCCGGCGCAGATATGACCCGCCCGCAGGCGGAACACACTGCGATTTCTCATACGATTGTCGCCCGGAACCAGGTCGCCTTTACCGACGCCGGGATCACTGCTGCCGACTGTGCGAAAAAAACCTTTGTTCTGGACAACGAATTCCAGGAGGTCGGCAAGCTGATTCTGGACTGGGGAGCGGAAAGCGTCCTGCGCGGCAACCGCATCTATGCCATCACCGAGGCCGGAGATCGGTTCAGCCCGATACCGGACGGCACGAACGAAAGAAAGAGCATCGCCCGCCCTCCCCCGGAGGCGCAGGCAGCGCAGATCGAGCCGATGCCGCCTCTATTCGAGAGGCTTCTCGATCTAAAGGTATTCGTCTCCCAGCAAGCCTGCTGTTTCTACCGGGGCGTCCGAAGCCCGAAGGCGGAACGCGCATGCGCCGCCAACCTGAAGCGGCTGCATGCGCTTCTGAAACGGTACGACGCCCGGCACGACGGTCTGCCCCGGGCCGCCCTCTTCCCCCGTCGCCCGCATCAAGGCCCGGACAGTCTGGCCGCCCTGCTGGGCGAGGCGGCCCGGACTTTACGCGCCTGGATCTGAACTATGCCTGGAACGAAAAACTCAGCGGCAAAAATCTTGCCTCCGTCCCCGACCTGAGCAACACCGGGTGCCTGATGGATTTCACGGGCGCTCACGACTGGATGATCACCAACGAGAAATGCGGCCACAGGGGCGGTGCCAACATCCTCTATGCCGACGGCCCGGTGCGCTGGAGCCGCCCCTTCAGCACGGAATGGTGGAACAAAACCGCCCCCCCGAAGCTAGGCCGAATGGGCGCGGGAGTAGCAAGCGGATGTACGTTCTCGGGCACGCCCCACAACCCGCTCAAGCCCTCTTTGCGGAATAGGCGAAGTCTTGAGTGGAGGCTTCCTGTTCGTAGGCGCGGAAGCCGCGGACCATCAGGCCGCGCTGGTTGCTCTTGCGGGTCTCAGCGATGTGCTTTTCGGCCTCGGCGCGGTTGGCGGCGGTGGTGGCGCTGATGACGACGTAATCATCGGCGCGGCGGTAGCGGTGGATGGCGACCGGGCGGGGCTTTGGGGAGTGGTTTTCCTGGGAGCCGTGGATCGTTTTGACGTGGAAGAAGATCGAGTCCCCCGCCTTCCCGACGACCGGCAGGGATTTCTCCCACGGCCATTCCTGTTCATCCAGGCCCAGGTGAGAGAAGGTGTCGATATGGTTGAGGACGCCCATCGTGTGGGAGCCGGGAACCACATGAAGCGCCCCGTTCACCAGGTCGGTATCGACCAGGTAGCTCAAAACGCCGACCGGCCCCTCGTAGCGGTGTTCGAAATAGGCGGCGTCCTGGTGGAGATGTTTGGGATGCCCCCCGACCGGCTCCTTGTAAAGGCACTGGCCGCTCCCAAAAATCTCGATGTTCGGGCCTAAAACAGCCTCCACGATGTCCACCGTTTTGCTGTCGAAGGCGCTCCTGAAGAAGACCGCGCTGGTGGTATAGCTGACCGCCAGCACCATAATCTGCTTGTCCCGGGAATAGTGGGAAGGGGCGGGGATCAAGAGGGTCCCGTCAGGCGTCACCCATCCCTCGTTGACGCGCTCGGCGCGGTCGAGGAGGGCCAGAGATTGGGCCGCGGTCGCCTCGATATCGCGCTCCAGTTCGGCAAGATAAGGTTTCATCAGCCCGCGGACCACCAGGCAGCCGTGATCGCTGTAAACGGCTGCGGCTTTCCGGAGATCCAGGTCGTCTGCAAATACCTCGATGTCCTCAACGGCAACGGCAGGCGCTGCGGTCATCGCTGTTCCTCCTTTTTCATCGGCAGCGGAGGAAAGCCCTCCATTGAAACAGTCACTACCTACGCGCATGATTATACCGTTCGGGCACGGCTTTGTCAAGGCCGGGGCTGCGCTGGCTGCCCCTCTATGGCATCTGCAGCATTTTGATCGTTTTCCTTGACCGGAGTGAATAAAAACGATATACTATAATCAAGAGAGCGTCTTTTATGCCCCGGAGCGTTATATTTTGACAAGAGACTGCGGTTTCAGGGGATGAAAAGAGGTGGTGATTTTTCGAGCGGGCGAAAAGATAAACGACAGGCGCAAAGACGCCTGGAAAGGAAACAGTTCATGAAAAGACACGGTTTTACGCTTATCGAGTTGCTTGTTGTCATTGCGATTATCGCCATTCTGGCAGCCATTCTCTTCCCGGTTTTCGCGCAGGCGCGTGAAAAGGCGAGGGCCATCACCTGCACCAGCAACTTGAAGCAGATGGGTCTCTCCTTTGCAATGTACCGGCAGGATTACGACGGCAACCATCCTCCTGTGTGGCAGTACTGGCCCGACGGAGCGCCTCACTACTGGATGCAGATCATTTATCCCTATGCCAAGACCACGGCGGCCTGGATCTGCCCCAGCGGCATGAAGCCCAGCGATACCATCAACCCGGACAAGTGGACCGGCTGGCACGGCTGCACGGCGGCAGGCGGCGCAGGCTACCGGATGAACAACTATGCCTCCGGCGCAGGCACCAGCCCGGCCAATGAATCCAGTGTGGCCTATCCTTCGGAGCTGTTCGTGGCCTTCGATGGGGTGCGATCCTACGACAACAACGGGGCTTGGACTGCGGAGACGATTGACTATCCGGGATGGACGAACGCCTGGGTAGAGCCTTGTCCCGAACTGTGGGCTGTCCAGCAGAGAGATTATAGCCTGACCACCACCGATGTTTCCGACCGCCACAGCAAAGGCTACAACGTCGTCTTCTACGACGGCCATGCCAAGTGGATGCGCTGGGGCAGCAGCAAGCCGCGCAACTGGTACATCGACGGCAAGGAAACCGACTGATTCAATTTATCTGGAAGCGCCCGAATCCTCAAAGATTCGGGCGCTTTTTTTGTGAGTGCGAGGGAGAAGTGCGGTTGAGTATATTTCGCCCCGTTATGAGGCGCATAAGTGATGGGGGAATCTGCGGCATTGGGAAAGAGTAGATCGATTTCGCATCTGTGAGTCTGGAGATTGCCACGTCGCTGCGCTCCTCGCAATGACATCGATACGGCTGCGCTCCTTGACGCCGGGGGGAATGTCCGGGCATTACGAACGCATTTGAAATTTGAATCCACAAATTTCCTGCCTCCACACAAGGAACAAAGAGGCGTCACCTCTAATAAAGGGACTACCTTAAACGGAGGAGAGCTTATGACCTCGCGCCAGCGGCAGCTTGCGGCCATCCGGCATGAAATGACGGACCGGATATCGGTGGATGCGATTTGCGTGGAAACGCCCCGGGAAATCACCTCCTTTTTGAATATCGCCCCTGATCAGGTGTTGCAGAGGCTGGGGCTGGACAGGCGGGCCGTGACCGCCGGGGGGTACGCGGGGGAGTTCCCGGACGGGCCGGAGGACGTCAGAGAATGGGGAACCCTGGAAACGGGCGAATACGGCGCATCGCGCTCCTATCCTCTGGCCGCCGCGTCGAGCGTGCGGGAGATCGAGCGGTATCCCTGGCCCGACCCGTCCCTGTACGACTATGAGGCGGCGGGCCGCTATGCCCGGCAGGTCGGGGAGGAATATGCTGTCCGGGGGCCGTACTGGAAGCCCCTGTTTTGCATGGCCCGCAACCTGTTCGGCATGGCGGAAGCCCTGGTCAGATCGGTTGCCGAACCGGCTGTCTTCGAGGCCGTGCTGGAGTACGCCTGCCTGCATGTGGAGGAGTTCTGCCGTAGGCTCCTGGACGCCTGCGGGGATGCGATGCCCGTCCTCAGCCTGGGGGACGATTTCGCCACCCAGCGCGGCCTGATGATCTCCCCCGCCGCCTGGCGCGCCTTTTTAAAGCCCCGCTACGCCCGGCTCTTCCGGATCGCCAAAGAGAGGGGTAAATACGTCTGGTTCCATTCCTGCGGGGACATTACCCCTGTGCTGCCCGATCTGATCGATATCGGTATGGATGTCTGGGAAACCGTCCAACTGCATGCCCTCCCCATGCCTCCCGAAATCCTCAAGCGCGAATACAGCCCCTCCATCGCCTTCTTCGGCGGCGTCAATACGCAAACCCTGCCCTTCGCCTCCCTGGAGGAAGTATTGCGCTGCATCGAGGTATTGGGCAGAGACGGCGGGTATATCTGCGGCCCGGACCACCATATCAAGCCCGATGTGCCGCCCGCCAATGCGGCGGCCCTCTTCGATATCGCCCTTGCCTTCCGGCGCGAAGGCTATACGCTTTCAGAAAAGGATATGTCATGAATTCACGCGAGCGCGTTTTGGCCGCCATCAACCGCGAACCGCTGGACCGCATCCCCACCGACATCTGGGCCACCGGGGAGGTATGGGAAAAGCTGAGGCGGCATTTCGGGGACGGAACCGATATCCACCGGGCGCTTCATATCGACGGCATCGCCTCGGTCGGGGCGCGTTATGCGGGACCGCCTCTGCCCGAGCCGCCGGAGGGCGAAACCGTGGACTATTGGGGCATCCGGGCAAAGCGGGTGGACTACGGAACCGGAGCCTACTACGAGCAGTCCTTCCACCCCCTGGCGGAAGCTCGGACCATCGACGACCTGGAGCGATATCCCTGGCCGAAGGCGGACTGGTTCGACTGCTCCGAGATGCCTGCGGCGGCCAAAGCCGCTCGCGAAACCCATGCGGTCTCCTGCGGCTATATGGCCCCTTTTTATTTCCACAACCTGCTGCGCGGGCTGGAAACCTCTCTGGTCGATCCCCTGGAAGATGCGGAGTTCACCCGCCACCTGCTCAGCCGCCTGTCCGACAGCTTCTATGAAGTCCACCTGCGGATGTTCGAGACCTGTGAGGGCTTGATCGATACTGCCCATGTTACGGACGACTACGGCAGCCAGACCGGGCCGCTGATCGGCCTGAAGACTTTCCGCGAGTTTTACAAGCCCCACCTCAAGCGGTTCGCCGATCTCTGCCGCGGCTTCGGCATCAAGGTCTTCCACCATGACGACGGGGCCATCCGTCCCTTCCTACCCGATCTGATCGAAATCGGCATCGACATCCTGAACCCGGTGCAGGCGAACTGCCCCGGCATGGAGATGGAAGGGCTGAAGCGCGACTTCGGGGATGTTCTGTGCTTCCACGGCGGTATCGATAACCAGGCCGTCCTCCCCTTCGGCACTCCGGAGGAAGTCCGGGCCGAGGTGCGCCACGCTATCGATGCCCTCGCCAGCGACAGAACCGGCTACATCCTGGCCCCCTGCCACAACTTGCAGCCCGTCTCGCCGGTGGAGAACATCCTGGCGATGTACGATGAGGCGTGGCATTACGGGAAGTTTTGAGGATACCTTCCTGTGGACGCCCGCTACTGGATCGAAAAATTGAATCTCTCCCCTCACCCCGAGGGTGGCTACTTCCGCGAAACCTACCGGTCCGCAGAAACGGCGCGGCAGGACCATCTGCCTGCCCGCTATGGCGGCGCTCGTTCCTTTTCGACCGCCATCTATTTTTTGCTGGAAGGCCGTCGAACTTCGGCCCTCCACCACCTGAAGTCCGATGAGGTCTGGCATTTTTATGCAGGCAGCCCTGTTATCCTTTCTCTCATCGCCCCGGACGGCAGCCTGTCTGTGATCAGGCTGGGCGGCGACCCGGAGCGAGGAGAATCGTTCCAGGCCGTCATCCCGGCGGGCCACTGGTTCGGAGCCGAGGTGGAGGATGCTTCGTCCTACGCCCTGGTCGGCTGCACGGTCGCTCCGGGCTTCGATTTCAGCGATTTCGAGCTGGGGCGGAAGGAGGGCCTGTTAGCGCAGTTCCCGCAGCATGAAGCCATCATTCGAAAACTGACGAAACGACAAGCTATCCCAAAGGAGGAATCCCTCATGGAGCATATCTCTTTGAACGGAACCTGGCGGCTTACCTATTTTCCGGAAGGCTCCCAACCGGTTATCTGCCCGGCTGACCTGGAGAGCGTGCAGGCCGAAACGATCCCGGCGGAAGTGCCGGGCAATGTGGAACTCGATCTGACCCGGGCCGGAAAGCTGCCGGATCCCTTCCAGGGCAACCATATCTTTCGACTGCGCCCTTTCGAGTTTTATGAGTGGTGGTACCGCCGCGCCTTTCCCACCCCACCGCTGGAGGGCAGGCGAACTGTCCTGGTTTTTCACGGCCTGGACTGCATCGCCACCATCTGGCTGAACGGAGAGCCGGTCGGGCAGGCGGAGAACATGCTGGTGGAGCATGGCTTCGATATCACCCACCTTCTGAGATCGGAGGGAGAAAACGAACTGGCCGTCCACATCCGTTCTGCCGTCAACGAGGCCCGAAAGCATCATTACCATCCTGCCGAAAGCTCGCTGCCGGTCAACTGGGAATCGCTGCCCGTCCGCAAGGCCCCGCACATGTACGGCTGGGACATCTGCCCCCGGGCCGTCTCCGCCGGACTCTGGCGCTCGGTGGAACTCCGGCTTCAGCCCGCCACCCGCCTGACCGATCTCTACTATCACACCCAGGGCATCGGGGAAAAGGACGCCTGGCTGGGCGTTCAGTGGCAATTCGAGACCGATGCCCCGGCTCTGGACGGCTTCGCCCTGCGCTTCACCGGCGAATGCGGCTCCAGCCGTTTCGAAACCACCCTCCCGGCCCGCTTTGTGGCCGGCTCCGATACCCTCTATATCCCCAACGCCCGCCCCTGGTGGCCGAAAGGCTACGGCGATCCCGACCTCTATACCGTTACCTGCGAGCTCCTCAAAGACGGCCAGCCGGTGGACAGCCGCATCGACCGCATCGGCGTGCGGAAGCTGGAACTGATCCGCACCGAAACCGCCGGGGACGAAGGCCAGTTCCTCTTCAAAGTGAACGGAACCCCGATCCTGGTCAAAGGGGCCAACTGGGTTCCTGCCGACGCCTTCCACAGCCGGGACGCCGGGCGCTACCGGCCCGTCCTCGACCTCTTCGATGACCTGGCCTGCAACATGCTCCGCTGCTGGGGCGGTAACGTTTATGAAGACCACACCTTCTTCGACCTGTGCGATGAGAAGGGCATTCTGGTCTGGCAGGATTTCGCCCTGGCCTGCTCGCGCTATCCCCAGGACGGGCATTTCCATGCGGTCATGCGGGAGGAAGCGGAATCGGTTGTCCGCAAGCTCCGGAACCACGCCTCCCTTGCCGTCTGGTGTGGCAACAATGAAATCGATGATGTCTATCTGGGCGCAGGAATGGACCCGGCCCATGACCTGATCTCCCGCCAGGTATTGCCGGAGGTGGCGCACCGGTGGGACCCCTACCGCTCTTACGTGCCGAGTTCCCCCTACCACAGCCCGGAGAAGGTCAGGCGGGGCGACGGGAGGCTTCTCACGGAACAGCACCTCTGGGGGCCGAGGGACTATTTCAAGAGCCGCTTCTACACCGAATCCACCGCTCACTTCGTCGGGGAGATCGGCTACCACGGCTGCCCGAATATCTCCTCCATGAAGAAATTCCTTTCCCCGGAGGCGCTCTGGCCCTGGCAGGATAACGAGGAGTGGCGCACCCACTGCACCGATCCGGTCCCGGGCGGGTCGGGATTTGCATACCGTGTTTCCCTGATGGCGAATCAGACCCAGGAGCTTTTCGGCAGCGTCCCCGAAACGCTGGAGGATTTCGTCCTGGCCTCTCAAGTTTCCCAGGCCGAGGCCAAAAAGTTCTTCGTGGAGATGGTCCGTCTGAAGAAATGGCGGCGAACCGGCCTCCTCTGGTGGAACGTCTGCGACTGCTGGCCCCAGTTTTCCGATGCCATCGTGGATTACTATCTCGGCAAAAAGCTGGCCTATTACTACCTGCGCCGCGTCCAGCAGCCGGTCTGCGTGATGGTGGATGAGCCGGAAGACTGGCATGTGCGCGTGGCGGTCGGCAACGACTCCCGCCAGAACGCCTCCGGCCACTTCCGCATCACCGACACCGACACCGGCCAGGCCCTCCTGGAAGGCAATTATGCCGTCACGGCCAACGAAAACCGCAACCTGGGCCGCATCCGTGTTTCCCGGGGCGAGCAGAAGCTTTTCGTCATCGAATGGACTGCGAACGGCGCAAACTACGGCAACCATTACCTGCTGGGAACGCCTCCCTTCTCCCTGGAGCGATACCGCCAGTGGCTCCGACGGATCGCCTCCCTCCCGATGGGATTCGAGGCGCAGGAGGTCGGGAAGTAACAGGAGACAGAACCGATGCCTGTATTCGCTCAACCCTGGATAGGGTTTATCCTGACCTGCCTCGTCTGGCTCATGGTTTGCCGGACGCTCGCCCTGGCGGACGATCTCACCGTTTCCTGCCAACCTTACCAGACCGGGGATTTTTACGCAAGCGCCGTCCTGCCGGTGGAGGGACAGCCTGTGGCTCTGACCGTCGAGCCTCGCGCCAGCAGCGCGGCAGGCGAGGTTTCGGCGCATCTGCAAATACTCAACGATTCCGGCAGGGCGGTCGAGGATACGACGCTCAAGCTATCGCCCCATGAGGGAAGGCTGCGCGGCCAGTTCACATGGACACCTCGCCTCAACGGCATGTACCGGGCGGTCGTCACCCTCGGCGCGGAAAGCCGTAAGGCCGAACTGCTGCTCCCGGTTATCTCGCCGAAAAGGCAGGTTCATTTTGTCTGGTACGCCGTTGCGCCGCACCTCCGGTGGGCCACCATGACCACCGTGATCAGCGCCCGGAAAGATGAATCCTCCGAGGCGGCGATCAGGCGTCTGAAGGCCAGGGGCGTCGCCCCCATGGCTTACGGAGGCGTTCCCTCGGCTTTCGACGGCAAGGGGCAGCAGGTCAAAAGCTTTCAGGAACTGGAGGAAGAAGCGTTCCAATACTATAGCCGCCCTCTCACGGAAGGTCTGGCCGGGCTGGGCATCGATGAATTCGGAGGCTATCCCAGCACCCCTGACAACGAGGCGACGGCGGCGGTGCTGAGGGGCCTGATCCGCGCCCGCGAAGCGACGCCTGGCAGAGTTTTCGCCGCCTGGAACGCCGGGCCGGTCATGCCGGAGCGGATCGGGCTGTACCGGCAGGCCGCCGATTTTCTCCTTCTGGAAACCTATGTCTTCAAATATATTCCGGAAGGGATCGGCCTGGAAAACATCTATCCTATCCTGGACGAGCGATCCAACAGTACCCGGTTCGCAGAGATTCTCAATCCCGACTCGGGCAACCACTGCACCACCCTGCACAGCCTGGATACGGCGGCGCTGAACCAGGACACCGGCGAAATCGAGCAGGTGATCCGCTACATCCGCCAGAAGACCCCTGAAATGCGCGGCCTGTCCTTTTTCGGCACAGGTAAGCCGGAGAGCATCGAGATCAAAGCGGAGGCGGTGGCCTTCCGCTATTTCGTCCCCCCGGTGGTGACCTTTCTGGAAGGCTCCCTGTGGGTGCAGCACGACAACCGGGGAACAAATCTGGTAGCGGCCATCTCCAATATCGGGGCGATGGACGCCAAAAACGTCAGGGTCGCCTTCTACGATAACGGCAAGCGGCTGGGAACGACAACCGCAGCTCATATTCCTGTCGGGCCGCACCGGAACGCCAACCGGGCGCTGCTCGCCTTCGCCTGGATCCCGGCCCCGGGCGTCCACCGCCTCGAAGCCCGGATCGACTCCGCCCCGAAATGCACCGTCCTGAACCCGATAGCCGCTCTGGCCGTCTTCGAATCCAAACCCGAGAAGGCTGCCCGATGAGAAAGGCGGCCCGGCTGTGGGGTATTTTCATCCTGATCTCTCTGGCCCTGCCTGTCCCGGCCCGGCCCGCCGTCGATCTGGAGTTCGTGCCCGCCCCGCCCGGCAGCGGAGAATATATGTTTTCCGCCATCGCCGCCGGGCCGGACGGGAGAATCTATATGGGCACGGCTCCGACCGATGTGAGTTTTGCACACCTGCTTCGCTACGATCCGGCGTCAGGGCGGGTGGAGGATCTGGCGGACTTCCGGAAGCTGACAGGCGAAAATGATTCCAGGCTGATCCCCCAGTCGAAAATCCACACCCAGCTTGTTTTCGATAAAAAGGGCCTTCTCTGGTTCGGAACGCACTGCCACGAACGGGACACGGCCCAGGACGGCGGTCTGAGCCGCTTCCCGAAGGGCTATTCAGACGGCTACTGCTTCAGCTTCGACCCGAAGATAGCCCTCTTCGATAACCGCGGCATCCTTCTCCCCAAGAAGATGGAGTTTCCCTCCTCCCCGCTCGAATACGGCGAATCGCTGATCTCCGCCGCCTTCGACCCCGGGAAAGGTCGCTGGGTTACTTCATCTATCGGCCTGTGGCCGCACAGTGACAACATCGCCTCCCACCGCACCCAATGGAGGTCATTTAGCTTTATGGATGGAGCCGCCCCTCTGTCATTGCCAGGAGCAAGGCGACGAAGCAATCTCCAGGAAAAGAATAAGAAAGAGATTGCCGTGTCGCTTCCGCTCCTCGCAATGACAGGCTGACGATTAAACCACAGGAGCATCCCTTATGACGCGGAGGCAATTGGTGAAATCGCTGCTGGCAGTTCCTTTTCTGGGCGCGGCCTGCGCTTCCGGCGGTTCGGAATACCGGCAGGAAGGCTCCGGCCCCGGAAAATTCGTTCTGGGGGTTCCGCTCACCCATTCGGATTGGGTGCTGAGGGAAGGGGTTCCTTTCGGGGAGGAGGGCGTGCGCCACATGCTCGATGCCTGCAAAGCCTGCGGATGGTCTCGCATCTACTGGCGCGTCCTCGACAGCGGGAACGCCCTCTATAAGAGCAAACTGCGCGACCCTATGGGCGCGCCCGATGCCGACACTATCTTCAATCCCATCCGCCCGGAGGATAAGGTCTGGACTCAGAGCATGTCTGAGGAGGCCCGGGCCGGGATTCTCAAAAAGATGGCCGCCTGGGATTACGCCCATTTCGATACCCTCGCCTCCGCGGTGCGCTACGGGTGCCGGATCGGTCTGGAAATCCACGCCTGGGTGACGATCAATGAGGACGACCACGGCTGGGGCTGGGTCAGCCGGTTTTCCAGAGCGCACTCTGAATTTCGCTGGAGACGCCGGGACGGCTCGTTCTATCGCTCGCAACTGAGCTTCGCCTTCCCGGAGGTCAGGCGGCACAAACTGGCGATCATCGAGGAGATCGCTCGCGGTTACGATGTGGACGGCTTCTTCATCGACTGGCTCCGCACCGGCGATGTGCGGGACAATCCGCAGACCGATCCCGAGGGGGTCGCCAACTACGGCTACGAGGAGCCGCTGGTCAAGGGCTTCCAGGCCCGCTATCGCATCGACCCGCATACGATCCCCAACGGTGACGACCGGTGGGTGGGCTTCCGCGCCCGGCCCCAGACGCTTTTTATGCGGTCCGTCCGCAAAAATCTGCGGTTCCTCAAGCCCGGCCTTCCTCTATCGGTCATGGTAGCCCATCCCTGGTGCTACCGCGGCTATCAGAACAAGATCGACGGCAGCCTGAAGGGGATGCTGCTCGATGTCGGGACTTGGGCGCGGGAGGGCCTGATCGATGAGGCGGTCGCCGCCGGTTATTATATGGACGGGGGCACGCCGGAAAAGGCTTACCAATCCCTCAAAGCGGAAACAGGCGGCAAAGCCAATATCTGGCTCTACGGTTGGGTTCCCGAAACGGCGGAAGGCTTCGAGGCCGACTGCGCCCTGGCGGCCAGACTCGGCGCGGGCCAGATACTCTTCTGGGAAGCCGACTACATCGATGGCCGCGCCAACAAAGAGACCCTGCAACAAGCGATGCGGGAACGCTCCCGGCCTGCGAAGAGGCTGGCGCGATAGAAAAAGCTCCGAGAAGATAGTATCATATACAGAACGATACCCATGGGACACTGTATATCCGCACCGGATGGCCAGGCGCAGCAATACATTGAATTTCTTCAAGAGAAGCGGATTGAAGACCCCTCACAGGTGATCGAAGCTTTTTTTTCGCGTCCGGGCAGCATCTCATTGCTGCTTCTCCTGGATCAGATCGATACCCTGAAAGGCTTTCTCGACGGCTTTCGGCCCTTTCCAGCAACCATAACGGCGGAGTTGAAGCATCTTTATGATGTGCGCTTTACCTATCACACCAACGCCCTGGAGGGAAATACCCTCACCCAGAGCGAAACCGAGATGGTGATGGAGAAGGGGATCACGGTCGGCGGCAAGAGCCTTCGGGAACATCTGGAAGTGATCGGCCACAAAGAAGCTATCGATTATATGGAGGAATTGGCGCGCCGGGGAGAAAGGATCGGGGAGCGCGAAATCAAGGGGCTTCACAGCCTGGTTCTGAGAGGCATCGACCGGAAAGAAGCGGGCCGATACCGAATGATTGATGTAAAGGCCGCCGGGACAGAACACACTTACCCGCCCCACTACCGCCTGTCGGAACTGATGGAAGCCTTCACCATCTGGCTTCAGGAAAAGGCCGATGGCTTGCTACATCCTGTAGAATATGCGGCAGAAGCTCATTTCCGCCTGGTCTCTATTTATCCCTTCCGGGACGGCAACGGCAGAACCGCCTGGCTGCTGATGAGTCTGCTCCTTCTGCAAAGGGGCTATCTGGTGGTCGTTATTACACATGCGCGGCGGAAAGATTACATCGACGCGCTTGCATCCGGACAGGCGCATCATAGCGACACAGGCCCCCTAACTGCACTTGTCGCCGATGCCTGTCGGGCTTCCCTTATCGACTATCTGAGCGTGCTGTCAACAGCCGCTGAAGCCTGCGGACGCGGGACAGCCTTTTACGAAACGGTGAACGCTTTTCTCCAAAAAGCATATTAGCGTTGCGAATGAATCTGCCTCACATGCACTCGCCTTGATAGCGGATATCACTATATTCAGGGCTTTCGTTCGATATGCCGCCAAGGGTAATATGCGATGGGTCGCCCTCCAAGCGAAAGTCCTGATATATCTATGCTCAGGAGGCCATGCTATGCCTGCTCACGACATCCCCCGCCCCGAATACCCCCGCCCCCAATTCGCCCGAGACGACTGGCTCAACCTGAACGGCGAATGGGAGTTCGCCCGCGATCCGGGTCTCTCCGGGGAGGCCCGGGGCTGGCGCTCCGGCCAGAGCCTGCCGGAGCGCATCCTGGTGCCCTTCCCGCCCGAAAGCGCTCTTTCCGGCATCGGGGACAGGGATTTCATGCCCTGCGTCTGGTACAGGCGCGCCTTCTCTCTGCCCGATAACTGGCAGGGAAAGCGCGTTTTGCTCCACTTCGGCGCAGTGGATTACGAAACTACCGTCTGGGTCAACGGTAAAGAGGCGGGCGGACACCGGGGAGGCTACTCCTCGTTCCACTTCGATATCACTCCGTTCCTCGGTTCTGGGGAAAACGAAATCGTGGTCCGGGCTGTGGATGATACACGCAGCCCTCTACAGCCCACCGGCAAGCAGTCTACGGAATTTGGCTCCTTCGGCTGCGTCTATACCCGTACGACCGGCATCTGGCAGACGGTCTGGCTGGAGGCGGTTCCGGAAGTTTACCTGCGCTCCACCCGCCTCATTCCGGACCTGGACGGCGGGCAGATCATCATACAGGCCCGCATCGAGGGCAAGGTCAGGCGTCACAGGCTGAGCGCCCGCGCCTCGGCGGAAGGCGCTCTCTGTGGCGAGGTAGCCGGCTCTATCTCCGGAAGCAACGCCCTACTCATCCTGCCCCTGAAAGGAGGCCGCCTCTGGTCGCCGGAAGACCCCTTCCTTTACGACCTCGACTTCACTCTGGAAAGCGACAGGGGACCGGGGGACCGCGTACAAAGCTACTTCGGAATGCGAAAGATCCACCTGGAGGGTCTTGCGGTCTGCCTGAACGGTCAGCCTCTCTTCCAGCGGCTGGTGCTGGACCAGGGGTTCTACCCGGACGGCATCTACACAGCCTCTTCCGATGACGCCCTCCGCCGCGATATCGAGATTTCGCAGGGCTTGGGCTTCAATGGAGCGAGGCTCCATGAAAAGGTCTTCGAGCCGCGGTTCCTCTACTGGGCGGATAAGCTGGGCTATCTGGTCTGGGGTGAATATCCGAACTGGGGGCTGGATCACAGCCATCCCGAAGCCCTGGAGCGGATGATACCGGAATGGCTGGAAGTGCTGGAGCGCGACTACAACCATCCCAGCATCGTCGGCTGGTGTCCCTTCAACGAAACGCTACGGAGCCAGAACCCCTGGCTCCTCCGCACCATCTACCGGGCCACCAAAGTCGCCGACCCCACCCGGCCCGTCATCGATACCAGCGGCTACCGGCATGTCGAAACCGATATCTACGACTGCCATAATTACGAGCAGGACCCGGAAAGGTTCGCCGCCGCCTACCGCCCCTTTGCCGAAGGCGGCCCGATCTGGCAGAACGACCCGGACCATGAGGCGCCCTATGCCGATCAGCCCTATTTCGTCAGCGAATATGGCGGGACATGGTGGAACCCGGACGCCCGGGAAGCCGACGCCTGGGGCTACGGTAACCGCCCGGCGACCTCCGAGGAGTTTCTCGCTCGCTACCGCGCCCTGACCGAATCGCTCCTCTTCCATCCGAAGATGTGCGCTTTCTGCTACACCCAGCTTTACGATGTGGAGCAGGAAGTCAACGGCCTCTACACATACGACCGCCGCCCCAAATTCGACCCGGCGCTTTTCCATGCCATCAACACGCAAAAAGCGGCTATCGAGGAAGAGGGATAATATAGGCTTTCCCTCTGCATATCGAGGCCAACCCTAAAAGTCTTGTAACATAGAAGTAAACGGTCCATAGGCTATTTCGAGGGACCGAAAAGCACCCGTCTCTCGGCCCCTCGAAATAGCCGGTCCTGCCGGGAACCGGATTCCTGGAAAAAAATGTCTATATTATAGACGGCATCGGAGCAAACGCTCTGCGCTTTGACCGGGAGAAAGGAGCCTGGCATGGATTTGCTCCTCTGTGACCGCCAGGGCCGGGAGCGCGCCCTTTTCGAGATCGATGCCTCCAACAGCCCCGGCCTTCCCCTCTGGGACACCGGAACCGAAGACCAAGTCCTCCTCGAAGTCGAGCCGGAGGGCCGATCCGGCCTGGCCCTCTCCAACCAAAAGGGAAACCCTATCTGGAAATCCAAATAACAGCAAGCGGCAGGCCGCTTCTCACCGCTTCGCGACCTTCCCCTCCGATTTCATGAAGAATTTTAGGGCCGCGACCTGGGACTGGCGGGCGAAGTCGATGGATTCGGCCAGCAGGCGGGCGGACTCCTGGGGGCTGTGAAAGCCCATGCTGTTCTCGGAATTCATAAAATCCCACCGGAACTGGGCGCGTCTGTGGAGGTGGCGAGCTTCCTGGAGGGCGCTGTCGCTTGCGCCTGCACTTTTGGCGGCTTTGATGGCATCGACAGCGGCAAGGATGGCGGTTTCGGACTGGCTCAGGAGCTTTTTCGTCCGGTCCTGGATGGTCAGCACCCGGTCCTTCATCTCTTTTTCATCCCAGCGATGGCAGGTCTCGCAGGCGGCGGCGATATTGACCAGCGGGCTCCGCACCCAGTGGTCCGATATCTTCTGGGAGCCGATCCGCTTGAAGGGCATGTGGCAGTCCGCGCAGGAGACCCCGCTCCGGGCGTGAATCCCTGTGTTCCACAGCTCGAATTCGGGATGCTGGGCCTTGATCATCTTGGCCCCGCTCTCCTTGTGTTCCCAGTCCTTGAATTCGAGGGCCTCGTAATAGGCCTCGATATCGTCCACCCGGAAGCCATTTTTCCAGGGGAAGCGGAGAACGGGCTTGGCTTTACTCTCGAAATAATATTCCACATGGCACTGCCCGCACACATAAGAGCGCATTTCCTGTCGGGTGGCTTTGCTGAGATCGACCCCACGCTCCTTCATGGCGGACAGGAAGGCCGGGTTGGCGGGGCGAAGCTCCATGGTTTTGGGATCGTGGCAGTTGAGGCAACTGATAGGGTGCTTGGTGGTCTTGGCGAGTTCCACCATGGAGGTTGTATAGAACTTCTCCGGGCCGATTTCGCTCCAGAGCTTGACATTGGCGCTGCTCTTGCAGCTCATACAGGTGCCGGGCTTTTTCTTCCCGAGCCGTTTCGTCGCCAGCACGTCCACCAGCGCCCAGCCGTGTCCCCGCTCCTCCTTGTAGTCCTCGCTGAAGGGATAGCCTGCGTAGAGCCGCTTGAGATTGGGATTTTCGGCCAGGCGGTCGCGCTGCTCGCTTCCCCCGTACCGGGTGCGCCCGTAGTTATCGGTGGTGTGCTTCCACCCGTCGTACTGCTCCGGGAAATTGTGGCCCCAGACTTGCGGATCGGTCTCGAACCGGGCTATCGGAACGACATTGAAGAAGCGGTCCCGCCCCTCCTGCTTGCGCTGGAAGATGTTGAGCAGCAGCGCCGCCACCAGCGCGACCCCGACTGCCGAGACGACGAACAAGGTCAGATATATCCTATTGCCGGTCATGCTTTCTCCTTTTCATCACCATCGATGCCCGACGCGCCGGTGGCAGCCGGAACACGAGAGGTTCTCTCCATGCTGCCCCTGGATCGCTGCTGTCAGATGCCCATGACACCTCTTGCAGTTCTCCTCCACCACGCGCAGGTTGCCCGGCGTGATGCGGATCGGCTCCCTGAAATTCCCCAGAGTGAAATACGCGCTGTGGCGGAACCCGTTGGAGGCTTTCACCCTATATTTGGGCACGAGCGAGTGAGGGGTATGGCAATCGTTGCAGGCGGCTACCGTGTGATGGCTGGAGTTCTGCCAGGCGTCATACTGGGGCCTCATGATGTGGCAGTTCACGCAGGCCCGGGGGTCGTTGGAAAGATAGGAATGGCCTGACGCATAGTAAAAGGTATATCCCCCCAGCCCAGCGAACATCCCCAGCGTTACCGCGCACCACCGTTTCAGCCGATGCCATCCGTTCAATAAAGCACCTCACACTCGATCACTTCTGTTCTATCTGTTCGCGGTCTGCGAAGCGATTCCTTCCTTTAAAATAAACATTGCTATATTTCGCTCAAATAAGAATTTCTAGGCTGCATGGATAAAGTCGTATCGATGCAGTCTGCGAGGAGCGTTAGCGACGCGGCAATCTCCGGACTTACAAATAGCCGAAGCGCTCTTGGCATTTGAAAGCCTGGAGATGGCTTCGTCGCTTCGCTCCTCTCAAGGACAGACCCACATCTTTTTCCCTATTTCAGATCCCATCATCCGCCTGCTGAGTCCGGTTGATGATCATTTCCTGCCATTCCCGGTTCAGGGTGACGAAGCGGGCCGACCAGCCGGAGACGCGGACAGAGAGATTGCGGTGACGCTCCGGATGCTGCTGGGCCTCCCGGAGGATGCGGTTATCGATGACATCGATATGGAGGAAGATGCCGCCCAGGGCGACGAAGCTCCTCATCAGGGCCGTCAGCGTTTCCAGGCCGCGCTCGCCTTCCACGCTGGCGGGCAGCATTTTCAGTTCCAGGGCCGTGCCGCTGGTGAGTCGCAACAGGTCCATCGCGCAGTGGGAGCGGATCACCGCGGTCGGCCCCTCCCGGTCGGTTCCGGGGGAGGGGGAGAAGTTGGTCGCCAGCAGTTGCCCGGCCCGATGGCCGTCCGCAGTTGCCCCGCGCCCGCCCCGCCAGGCGATCTCCCGCCCGAATGTGCTGACTCCCGGAGGGCGCAGAACGCCGTTTCGTTCTTTGACCGCTCCGACCAGGGCCAGAAAATCATCGAAGACCCGCTTTGCCATCCGGTCGGCATCCGGGGAGTCGTTGCCGTAGAATTCGGCCCGGCTGAGGGTGGCCCGGCGCAGGTCGTCCTGCCCTTCCCAGTCGGCCCGCAGGATTCGAACCAGTTCGCGCAGGAGGAATTTCTTCTGCTCATGGACAAGCCGCCGGACCGCCAGGAGGCTGTTAGCGGTATCGGAGAGGCCGCCCGCGTGGGGGGAAGAGGCGTTATAACGCGCTCCACGATCATAATAGCCTCTCCCTTTTCCGATGCAATCCTCCTCAAGAAGCGAGATGAGGGTGGCCGGGTGCGCTCCGGTGGCATGGCGGTCGGCCTCCCCGTGGATGGCCTCGATCCGCTCCGCCAGCTTTTGATGGAAGGCGGCGTAAAGGCTGTCGAAGCTTTCGTAATCGGGGCTATCGCCCGAACCGCTCACGCCCAGAGTTTCCTGAAGGAGAGACAGCGTATCGAAAGGGCGGTAGATGAAATTCGTTTTGCCGGGAATCTGGATTTCCCAGCAGCCGTCGTTGGCGAACTGGCAGGCCTCCTCCAGCGGGTAGCCGAAGCGGACCAGGCTTTCGATGATCAGGTTTTCGTTATAAACGGCGACGACTCCGCCTCCGCACCGCTGCACCTCCGCGATCCGGCGCAGGAGCCGGGCCGGTGAATCCGGGTTGATCCTGACCGCGATGGGAAAATCGCTGATCGCCAGCTCCTCCACCACATCCAGCGCCAGGTAGGTTACCTCGTTCGTGATATCGTTCCCCTCCCGGTCGATACCGGAGAGGACGATATTCTGATAGTGCTGTGCGTCTCCCGATCCTCCGAAGGCATCCGCTCCGATCCAATCGCAGCCCTTGATCCAGAAATGGGCGATCATCTCGCGGGCTTCGTCGAGCGTAATACGGCCTGCCGCAAGGTCTTGGTCAAGATAAGGCCCCAGCATTTGGTCGATCCTGCCGATCCCGGGCCAGTTGCCGCAGAGCCGCTGGAACGCGAAAAGGAATCAGAGCGATTGAACGGCTTCCCGGAATGTGGACGGTGGGTTTTTCGGCACATTCCGCAGGTTTTCGCGCACTTCCCGATAAACAGCCTGCTCCCGGCCCACGGAGCGGGCTGCCAGGTCATCCAGAATCCGGATATGCCGTCTGTGCCAGAGGGCGGCGGCATCCAGGCAGAGGAGCATCGCCTCCAGCAGATCGACGCCTTTCGCGTCCAGGCCGCCGCAGGCCAGACGTTCCTCAATCTCCTGCCGGAGGCCGCGGTAGCCGATGCGAAGCGCCCTGTCGAAGCCCGGCGTCAGGTGGCTCACGCTGCCGAAGTCGATTTTGCCGTCCCTGTAGACCGGGACAGCGTGGTGGGCCGCCATCTTGAGGGTGGCGGAGCCGGCCATCCGCTCCATTGGCAGGACGCGCAGGGGACATTCTTCGGCGATCAGCTTGACGCTGTGGGCGTACCGCATCTCATCGGACAGCCCTTCCAGGCTGGTCCGGCCATCCAGGGTGAGGGGCATGTCCTCCAGAGACCTTCCCCACTCTCCGGCAAGCGCCCGTTTCGCTATCTCGTGTGTCTACGTGGACAAACGGCGCATTTTTTCCAGGGCGGCTAACATGAGAAATGTCCTTTCGATGGATGTTTAGTATTCCACAAAGTTTTTTTCGATAAAGAACCGGAAATCCCTTCCTGAAACGCCTCGCAGCGAAGAGGAGAAGCGGCCCGGGCCTGGAATCAATAATCTTACCCTGAAAAGGTATCCATGCCTACCATCTCATTCGATCTGGGCGGAACGCTGGCCCGCTATTATGAGCGCCCGGAGTTTCTGGGCATTTTGAGGCAGGCGATCTGCGGGGCGATGGATTATCTGCGCCGGGAACGAATGCCGTTCGCCTCGGAAGAGGCCGTTTGCCGGCGATGACCCCCGCTGGGATATCGCCGGCCCGAGAGAGGCCGGGATGCGGGCCGTCCTGATCAATCGAACAGGAGCGCCGCAGGAGGCGAGAGTAGCGTCCATCCGTTCGCTGGACGAACTGACGAAAATATTAGAATTCTTTCGATGAGGTGAGTACCATGGCCCGGCAAGGGCAGACATGCGGCATGGCGAAAGACCTGGGGACCGGCCTGATCCTGCGCCGGACTTCGCAGGCGGATATGGACGAGGTTGCGGCCCTGAACGGAGAAGTCTTCGGCAACCCGGATTCGGGCGATCCCAGAGAAGGCATCGAGGCGTGGACGCGGGATCTGATGTGCGGATGCCACCCCACATTCCGGCCGGACGACTTTTTCGTGGTCGAGGATACGGATGCCGGAAAAATAGTGTCCTCTCTGAACTTGATTTCCCAGCGGTGGCGCTACGGAGGCGTGGAGTTCGGGGTGGGCAGGCCGGAACTGGTGGCGACCCTGCCGGACTACCGGCGGCGGGGGCTGGTCCGCGCCCTTTTCAATGCGATCCATGAGGTTAGCGCGGAGCGTGGTGAAATGGCGCAGGCGATCACCGGCATTCCCTGGTTTTATCGCCAGTTCGGGTACGAGATGGGCCTGGAACTACACGGCGGGCGGATGGGCTACCCGGCCAATGTCCCCAAGCTAAAGGATGGCGAGGCCGACCCCTACTGCCTGCGCCCGGCGGAAGAAGCCGACCTGCCCTTCATCGCCCGCCTGTATGAGCGGGGATGCTCCCGCTCGCTGTATTCCTGCATCCGCGATGAGGCCATGTGGCGCTACGAGCTTCAGGGCCGCAACCCCAAGAGCGTATGCCACCAGGAACTCCGCGTCATCCAAAACGCGGAAGGAAAGCCAGTCGGTTTCCTGGCCTACTCGCGGATGATGTGGGGCCAGACTCTGAAGGCTTCTTATTACGAGCTTGAATCGGGCACCTCCTGGCTGGCCGTAACGCCTAGCGTGGTCCGCTATCTGGCGGATACGGGATCCGGTTATGCCCGCGAGAAGGGCGGTGAGCTTGCGGGCTTCGGTTTCGACCTCGGCACGCAGCACCCGGTCTACCAGGTGATGCCCCATAGCCTCCCCTGCGCCAACGCTCCTTACGCCTGGTACGTGCGCGTTCCCGACCTGCCTGGCTTTATCCGTCTGATCTCGCCCGTGCTGGAGGAACGCCTGACCCGTTCGGCGGCGGTCGGCTATTCCGGCGAAATGAAGCTCAGCTTCTATCGGGACGGCCTGCGCCTGGTCTGGGAGAACGGCAGCCTGACCGCCATCGAAAGCTGGAAGCATGGCCCCGGGGATGAGGGCCATGCTGCCTTTCCGGACCTCACCTTCCTTCAGCTTCTCTTCGGCTACCGTGACCTGGACGAACTGGATAACGCCTTCGCCGACTGCATGGCCTGGCACGAAGCCGTCCGCGTCGTCCTGAAGATCATCTTTCCCAAACAGGGATCCAATGTCTGGTGCTGGGCGTAGGAGCGATTCGCCTGATATGACTCTTCAGGGCTTTCATTGTCGATGCAGTCAGCGAGGAGCGTAAGCGACGAAGCCATCTCCAGGCCATAAGTCGATGCATTATTGTCAATCAAGTGAAAGCCCTGCTCTTGTTAAAATCCGTCAAAAATGTTAAAATAAAGCCTGATGGTTGCTTTTGCCCCCTGCCTTTCTTTTGGAGGTAACAGATGCGTATCGGATTTAAGGCTATCCTTTTGCCGATTCTGGCGGCAGCCATGCTCTCTCTGGTCGGCTGCGGAGGGGGCGGAAGCGATTCCTCCGGCCCGGCGGGAGGCGCGGGCCGGATCGTTGGGACGGCGCACGAGACTTCTCTGGCCGATAGCAGCCGCGCCGCGGGCGATCTGATCTCCCTGAATGTCCAGGGAACGTCCCTCAAGACAGTGGCCGCCGCCAACGGGCAGTTCGCGCTGGAGAACGTTCCTGCCGGGCTGCATACCCTGGTGGCCCGCACGGCCCGCCGCGCTCTGGCCTTGGTGGTGCGCGTTCAGGCCGGGCAGGATACATCCGTCGGCGAGATCGTGCTTCAGGAGGCGGGCCAGATCAGCGGCCTGGTGACCGCCGCAGGGACACGCGAACCGATAGCGGGCGCGATGATCACTGTCACCCAGATCGTGCCGGAGAACCCGGATGATCAGATGCCCTGCCCGGTCTACCTCGAATACACCAACCCGCAGGGCAGCTACACCGTATCGGGCCTGCCGGTCGGCGATTACCTGGTCCATATCTCCGCGGACGGCTATTCCACCGAATCCCTGAAGATCTCCGTGGCGGCTGGCGTCACCACTCCGGGCGACGCGCAGCTTTCCCCGGCGGCTCCCGTGGAAAAGGGATCGCTCACAGGTAAGGTTTTCCTCAAAACGGATGACGGCGACATCCAGCCCCTGGAGGGCGCACTTGTCCGTCTGGCCCTGTCGGATTATCCCTATCTGCTCCGGCCCATGCCCGCCCTTGCCACCGATGAAAAAGGCGATTCCGTTCCCATGTACCCGGGGGCCCGCCCGGATATCGCGCCCGAAATCTACACCTTCAGCGATAAGGACGGGAAATACACTCTGGAAGGCGTTCCCGTCGGCAAATATGTCGCTGTTGCTGTCCGGCCCGGCCTGGAACCGGCCCAGCAGGAAGTCACCATTGCGGCCAATGCCACCGCAACGGCGGACTTTACCCTGACCCTTCGCAAGCCGGATGCGGGCATCGTGGAGGGCACGGTCATCGGGGAGGCCGACGGCAAGCCGGTGGCGGGCGCGATGGTCAGCGCCATCATCTATGGCCCGCCGCCGATGATGGACGGCAAGCGAGGGGCTTCCGGCTCCGGCCAGGGCAGCAGCCCCGGCGGAATGATGATCGCTCCCGGCGAGTACGAGCTTTTCGCCGTCACCGATGAGGCGGGCCGCTACCGGCTTCTGCTTCCTCCGGCAGTCACCGCCATCGGCGTCTATGCCGAAGGCTTCGAGCCTCAGGAATTGCCTGTCACGGTAACGACCGGTGGTTCCACGACTGTCGACGTCAGGCTGAAAGCCCTCAGCAATGAGGAAGTCCCTCTGAGCGGCGCGGTCTACACGGCGAACGAGCAGGGTGTCAAATCCCCTGTCCAGGACGCCACCGTTTACGCGGGCTACTACAGCACCGACCCAGATATCGCTCTGCCTGCGGTCGTCTTCAAGGCCAAAAGCGATGCGGAGGGCAAATATCGCCTTCCCCTGCGCCCCGGCGTCTATTTCGCTTATGCCGTCAAGGATGACCTACGCTCCGATATCGTTTACCTGAAAGTCTACCAGGCAACTTCTCAGGATTTCCTCCTCCAACCCGGCGAACTCCCCCCGCCTATCCCTATGGGCAAGCCCCGCAAATAACCAATCGGGCGGCCTGGTTTCAGGCCGCCTTTTTCTTTGCCAGAATTTTTCCATCGCAGACGGCATCCATAAGGTCTTATTTACGCAAAAGGACACCTCCCCGCTGCATCGAATGCCTTTATGGAAGCCGGGATAAGCGCCGGAAGGCCTGGCTTTGCGCCCTTTTTCGTTGTTCTTACAACGCTATTGGAGGCCGATATGATCTGCCGTTCTACCCTTTTGAGCCTGAGTTATCTTCTGCTGGCTCAATCGCTTGCCGCTGCCGAACTGCCTGTGATTCAGGCGCGGTCGGGCCTGGGCAACCTGTTCTCCCGCCTGAAAAGCGGCCAGCCGACCACCATCGCCTACCTCGGCGGGTCGATTACGGCGGGAGGAGGGGCCAGCCACCCGTCCAAAACGTGGCGGCTGCTCTCCCTGGAATGGTTCCGGAAGGAGTTTCCAGAGGTGAATCTCACCGAAGCGGATGCCTCCATCGGAGGAACCGGGTCCACTCTGGCCGCCTTCCGGCTGCGAAAAGATGCCTTGTCCGCCAGGCCGCACCTGGTCTTCGTGGAGTTCGCCGTCAATGACACCGGCACGCCCAATCCTTTGATCGACCGGGCTATGGAAGGGATCGTCCGCCAGATATGGAAAGCGAATCGGGCCGCCGATATCTGTTTTATCTATACCCTCGCCGATAGCTTCTTACCCGGTCTCAAGGAAAACCGGCTGCCCCAGGCTATGGCCCGCCATGAAAAGCTTGCTGCCTATTACGGCATCCCCTCTGTCAATGTCGCTCTGGCCGTCGGACGCAGGCTGATCGCCGGCGAAATGCCCTGGAGCGACTTTTCCAAGGACTCCTGCCACCCGACCGATGTGGGCTATGAGATCTTTGCAGACGCGATCACCGGCTTTCTGGCTTCCCAGAGAAACGCGGCGGCCAGGCCGCACCGCCTCAAGAAAGCGGCCACTCCCGACTGCTGGGAGAATGCTCGCCTCCTCGACGCCTGGGATACCCGGCACGATTCCGGCTGGCGAAAAGACGACCGGCTCTCCCTGGAGCGATTTCCTCATCTTCTGGTCACCGACCGCCCCGATGCGGAATTGTCCTTCGAATTCGAAGGGGACACGCTGGGAGGATACTACTATCTCGGTCAGGACACCGGCATGTTCGCAATCAGCATCGACGGAAAGCCCTGGGAGGAGATCAACCCCTTCGACCAGTGGGCAGCCCAATTTGCCCGCCCGCACTACCGCTTCTTTGCCACCGATCTTGCGCCCGGCAATCACACCTGCCGCATCAAAACCCTCTCCCGAAAAGACGAACGAAGCCTGGGAACCTGGACGCGGCTGGGCTATTTCCTGGTGAATGGAGGAACCCGTTAAGCCGATGATGTCTCTGCATTTATCTTTTATAGGGCTTTCGCTTGGCTCTACAAGCAGGGGTGTATCGATCAGCCTGCGAGGAGCGCAAGCGACCAAGCCATCTCCAGGCTCAGGTCCAAAACGAGATTGCCGCGTCGCTGCGCTCCTCACAATGACAGGCAAGCGAAAGTCCTGTTTTAACAGGATTTGCGCTCGAACGCTTTTTCGCAGGCAAGAAGGCCATCGTGCCTATATGGGTATCTTGCCCGCAGCCCTTCTTGCATTTCTTTCCCTCCCCCTGTGTCTGTCTGCTTCACCTTTTCCTGCCGCCCGGGTGGAGGCGATCTCCGGCAACTCGCTTGGATGGGGAACATCCGGGCATCTTCCGGTGAGATCCGTGGGCTTTCAGGCGTTCTGTGCGGAGGGCGCGCTGGCCTTCCGCACTGATACGATTGCCCGCATCGAGCAGCAGGCGGACGGCCAGCGAATCTATTTCAACCTCTCCGGCCCTGCCTGCGGGCAGGCGGAGGTAGAAGCGGTCGTGCGGCCCGTTCCCCGGGGCGCTCTCCTGCGCTGGACGGTGCGCTACAAGGGCGAGGCGAAAGGCTTCTTCCCCTGGCAGACCGGCTTCATTTTCGATTTCGGAGCGCCGGTGGTCTCCGCTTCCTCCGTATCCACCCGCAAGTGGGTCAAGCCGACCGGGAAATTCGCCTGGGAGGTTCCCGGCGATATGGCCTATCCCGATTTCGAGTGCCAGGTCCGCAAAATCGGCCTGCGCGGAATGCCTCCGATGGCCCTGGCCACCCGGTGGTACGATGGCGACTGGCTCTACGGCAGCGATATCCGGCGGGCGCGTTTCATCAAAGCCGTTCTTCCCAAAGACGCTCCTTCCGAAACAACTTTCACCTTCGCTCTTCTGAACGCCCAGAACACGGAACCCGAAGACCTGGCGGCCATCGCCTGTGGCCATCCCCTCTCCTTCCGCGTGCGGGCTTCCCGCGTCGGCAATTTGTATAAGCCTGGAGAAAAGGCCGCCGCGACTGTAAGAATCGCCAACGTCTCCGATCAGCCCGTCGATTCGGAACTTGCCTGGCAGGTGCGCGACTATTACGGCGATCTCCTGGCTTCCGGCACAAAGCGGTGGCGGCTGGAGCCGGGCATGGCTACATCCTTTCCGGTCCGGGCCGCCTACCGGAAGCAGGGCATTCTCTTCACCGTGACCGACCTGTCCGTCGGTCCGTGGACGCGCCAGGAATGGCTGACCGCGGGCTTCCTGCCGGAGCGGCCCCTGGCCCCGCCCGACACATCTTCTCCTTTCGGCATGGCGGGCTTCATCTCGACCCCTTCCCGATACCCGGACCACCCCAAGCCTGAAACGCTTCTGCCCCTGGCCCAGCGCATCGGCGTCCGGTGGATTCGCACCGCGCCCTTCCCCGTGCAGGGGACATTCACACCCGAAGAGGAAAAAGGGACCCGCGACAAGGTGGCCCTCTACCGCCGCTACGGGATGGCCTTTCACCCGCAGATCGGGGCCGATCTCATGCAGCGGCCCGGCTGGCAGGACGATCTCAGGGTGACTCTGAAAAAATGGGGATGGGTCAGCGATTATATCGAGTTCGGAAATGAGATGAATCCTCAGAACGCTTCGGCGGAGGGTCTGCGCCGCGCCGGGGCAGATTATGTGGAGCGCGTTCTCAAGCCCTTGCACAAGATCATGCGGGAAGCCCACCCGAACGGCAAGGTGCTGAACGCCGGGCTGGGCGGGGTATGGGAACCTTACCTGGAAGGCATCGAACAGGCCGGGGGCTTCGGCCTGCTCGATATCCTGTCCGTCCACCCCGGCCTCCAGCCCAAAGCTCCCGAATTTTATGAAGGATGGAAGGGCTGGGTCTACCGCACCCAGATGGAGGACGCTTTCAAGTTCGCCCGCAGGCACAACAAGCCCGTCTGGATCACTGAGATCTACGCTCCTACCCCGCCGGACCGTTCGGCGGTCGATCTTCGCACCAGCGCGGATTACCTGGTTCGCATCTACGTCCTGTCGATAGCGATGGGCGTTCAAAATACGGAATGGTATCAGTTCACCGACGGGGTCTGGTACGCCTTCATTCCGAACCCGCTCGATCCGGAGTATAACTTCGGCATCATCTATACCGACCTCTCCCCCAAACCGGCCTATCTCGCCTATGGAGCCATGACCCGGCTTCTGGAAGGCGCTCGCTGCCTCGGCAGGATCAGCCTCGGTGCGGACGACCTCTACCGCGTCCGCTTCCGCAAGGGGGGCCGCAACATCGATGTCCTCTGGAGCTACCGCGAAAAACACGAAACCGACCTGGCCTGGTGGCCTCCGGAGGAATTCAAGAACAAATCGCGCCGCCCTGGGATGCCCTGGCAGCCCCGGTGGCGGAAGCCGGTCGCCCTTTCCCTGCCTGCCTCCCGCCCGGCCACCGTCACGGATGTCATGGGCAACAGCCGCACCGCCAGACCGGTCGGCGGCTCTCTCCGGCTTGAGCTTACCGGCTCGCCGGTTTTTGTGGAAGGGCTGGCAGATGAGCGATAGGGAGGGCTATCGCCGTAGGGGGCGCGCATCGTTGATTTTCATGCTCATGATCCTTACCCTGATCGCCGTATCCGCTTGCGCCGCATACACATTGACCCCGGAGGGCTTCGACCGCCTGGAAAGCCAGTTGGGGCTGAACCGGACGTTCGAGAAGGCGTCCTCCGATGTGTTCGCCTGGTCGGAGAGCTATATCCTGCGCGGCTATATCGAGATGTACCTGGCGACAGGCCGCACAGAATATCTCGACCGGCTGGTGCGGATCGGGGATGCCGTCCTGCAAACGCGAGATGACCGGAGGCAGCCCGGGGCCGCCCCTATCTGGAGCTTGAGCGGGCATTACACGGTCGCAAAGCTGATCTTGAAAGACGAGCAGGGCCGGGACGCCGTTCTTCTTCGCTCGATCCGGTATGCCTACAATAATCAGACTATCGTGAAGGCTGTGCCGGGAACCCCTCCCGGCACTTTCCGTCTCAAAACAGAGAATGCCTTCTGGCAGCAATACGGCCCGGCAGAAGCGGTTTACGACAGCCTGAGCCTGGACACAAAATCTCCGCGCTATTTCGAGAGGGTCATCAATGATCCGATGTATATCGCGGATGAACGCTTCCAGCGGAGCGTCGGTCCGGAGGAGCCTGCCTCCTTTCTTCTGGTCGCTCTCGACATTCGCAAGCATAAACGCGCATCAGACCGTCTGGCTCCCGTCGGCCCGGCTGCCCTGGTCCCGGGGACGGTTCGCTACTACGGCTATATCGGCCCGATCTTCGCTCCCCTGACGCGCTTTGCCAGCCTGGTTCTGGAACGGCCCGCGCTGCAAGCCGGTTACGGGGAGGCCGCCCGACGATACATCCAGGCGGCCCGCGAATCCATCGCCGCCTACGAATCCTGCTGGCGAAAAGGCCCCGGCAGGGAAGAGGGCCATTATCTTTTGATCGAAAAAGGAGCCGACTTCTGGTGCGACGGAATCATGGCCCCCTTCAACTATATGTGCAGCACGGCCCAGGTGCTGGCGAACCTGTGGGACTGGACGAAAGACCGGCGCATCCTGGACAAAGTGCGGCGTATCGCCCGCCTGCTGAAAAACAACACCATCCTGACGCCGAGAGAGGGGTATGCCTTTCCTTACTGGTCCCCGACCGGCTACAAAGGATGGTCGAAAAAGGAGCGATTGAGCCTGAACACTCCCTCTTACAGCCCCACTCAGGTAGCCGATGACCTGAGCCACGGAGCCGCCGCCGTCGAGTTTGCGGCTATGTGCTTCGAGAGAGGCATCGTCTTCGACCGGGCCGATATGGAACGGTTCGCACGCACCTTCACGCGAAACCTCTGGCGCGGCGACCCGAAAGGGCTGAACCCGCGGGTGGACGGGAGCGGAGGGCCCGCCTCCGACAGCGTAGCCGCCGCACGGTGGCTCGATCTGGCCCGCTTCGACCCGCGCATCTTTGAAATAACGCGCTCCATTTGGGAGGCCAACGGATACGACAAGGCCGCCTACGGCCATGCCATCGGCGGCTATGCCCGGCTCTACCGCTGGCAGGAGGAGCTTCGTGCAAAAAGAGGAGATTCCTGGTGAATATACTATCATTGAGCAGACGAGAACTGCTCGGGCACGCGGGCATGGGGCTGGCGGCACTGGCCGCCCCCGGCCTGGCAGTCCCGGCAAAAGGAGGCCGTATGGAAGCACTGAAGCACAGGGCGGATTGGATGGCCCGGGGGAAGTTCGGGATGATGGTTCACTGGCTTGCGCCCGGCCCGGCCCCGGAAAAAGGCGAGTGGGTGCGGGATTTGAACAAAGCCGTTGATGCGTTCAACCTGGACCGTTTCATGAAGCAGTTCAAGGAGAGCGAGGCCGACTGGCTCCTCTTCACTATCGGCCAGAACACCGGCTACTATTGCAGCCCCAGCGCCACCCTGGACCGGCTGGTGGGGCCGGGCCACGCCTCCGGGCGCGACCTGATCCTGGAGGCGGCCCGGGCCGTTCACGCGCAGGGGAAGCGATTCATCGCCTACCTGCCCGCCGAGGTGAAGGGGCAGTCGGAGGAAATCCATAAGGGCTTCGCCTGGAATCCCGCCGACCAGTCCGAGTTTCAGAAGCGATATGCCGGCTTCATCCGCGAATACGCCGAACGGCTGGGCAAGAACCTGGACGGCTGGTGGTTCGATGGCTGCTACACCTGGCCCGATTTCCACAACAGCCTCTACGACTGGCCCCTCTGGGCGGGCGCTTCGCGGGCGGGCAATCCCGATGCGGCCCTGGCCTTCAACGACGGCTCCTTCTGCATCGCTATCACCAAACCCCTCTCCGCCTATCAGGATTACCTCTCCGGCGAAGTGGAGGTGCTGAAGGAAGGCAAAGTGCGCCTGGGCCGCGAGGAGGATGGAAGGCTCATCCTGCCCGAGGACCGCTTCGTGGAGGGCACTTACTGCCAGTGGCATGCCCTGGCACCGATAGACTGCTTCTGGGGCCACCACACCCTCGGGCCGATGGAGCCGCCCCGCTATTCCAACGAGGACCTGATCGCCTTCGTCCGGAACTGCCATGCGGTCGGCGGGGCCGTCACCCTGAATGTCGGCATCTACCAGGAAGGCCATATCGCCGAAAAAACCCTGGCCCAGTTGCAGAAACTCTCCGCCGCGATGAGAAAGGGATAGGCAGCGGAGAGTTTAATCGGTCTCCCACAGGTCCAGCCCCAGCAGCTTGCGGCCCAGCGGGGTAAGCCGGGCGGTCTGGCCGTATTTTTGCTCGAAGCCCCGCGGGTCGCCGGGGAAGCCGGGCGGGGCCGTGCGCTCCTGCCAGCAGCGGATGCGGGCCTCCCGGGGCGAGGTGTGGGCTTCCTCCGGGGCGTCGCCGGCGTACCAGTCCGCCTCCAGCCGCGGCGGGTACATGCTGACATACTGGGCCAGCCGGGGCCGGTCGGAGACATTGTGGCCGTTTCCGTGGGCCAGCAGGCGGTCCCAGATCACCAGGTCGCCTGCATTGCCGGGGATCGGCACGGCCTGCCTGCCTTCGATCATACTGCGGGCGGACGGGCGGTTTTGAGGAGGCGTCTTGAGCCACTCCTCCATTTCCGTATGGATGCCGGGAATGCACTGGAAGCCTCCCTGATCGACATCGGTATCGGACAGATACAGCACACCCTGCACCCAGAACGGGACGGGCGGCTGGGAGAAGTCGACATCCCAATGCATGAATCCCTTGTGGTCGTATTCCGGATGATCCGGGTGGCGGGACGGTTTCAGGGATATCCGGTCGATGCTGGCCCAGAGCTTTTCCGTTTCTAACAGATCCGCAAAGATCCGGTGCATCCGCGGGTGCTGCCGGTTGTCCCACATCGCCTGGTGCTGGTACATCTCCACCATGCCGCCCGGAGGCAGCGGCTCCCTGTACCAGGCCTCCGGGCTGTCCGGGGGCATGCCCAGAAACCACCAGAGGGCATCGATAACGGCTTGCAGGTTCTCCGGAGGAACGGCCTCATGCACTACCAGATAGCCGTTTTCCCGGAAAAACGCATGATCTTCAGGGGTCAGCAGAGGCATGGCCGTACCTTTCCGGGGCGCAGAGGTTGGCGGCAGGCTTTCGCGTCCCGCATAAGATTCGATTCAAACGAAATATTCGCTAACCGCTGGTCTGTTCCCTGCCCTGCTTCATTAAATAGAAAGGATGTCGAGGTATGAGACGTGTTACTATCCTGAAAATGGTTCCGGCCCTGGTGGCTGCTCTCTGCGGCAGCCTGCTGGCATCGCTTTCCGGCGCGGCTGCGCCGCTTGCCCGCATCGCCCCGGACAAGAAACTGATCGAATGGGGCTGGGACGAACCAGGCCCGGCCTATATGAGAGCCAATGCGGCCCGCATGGATGAATACGGCTTCGATGGCGTGATCTTCCATGCCGAACCGGCGCGGAACGGCCAGCCGATGAACTTCACCTGGGAGTGCTGGGGCGACAAGCGGTTCGAATACGGCGACTTCGCGCAGAATATCGCCGACCTGAAGGCCGCTCACACCTCCTTCCGGCGCATGACCGACAACTTCCTCCGCTTCAATGTCTCGCCGGGCAGCGTCGACTGGTTCGATGACTCCGCTTTCGCCGTTGTCCTGAACAACGCCGATCTTGCCGGGCGCGTGGCGAAAGAAGGCGGCTGCAAGGGGCTGATGTTCGATATCGAAGTCTACAATGAGCCGCTGTTTCTTTACGCCAAGCAGCTTCATAAGGACACCAGAAGCTTTCGGGATTACGAAGCGAAAGTGCGCCAGCGCGGTCAGGAATTGATCCGGGCTTTCAGCCGATACTATCCTGATATCACAATCCTGCTCACCTACGGCTACGGCATTACCGGCCTGAGCGGCGACCGCAGCAAGGCGCAGTACGGCCTTCTGAAAAACCTGCTGGACGGGATGCTCGATGCGGCCTCCGGTCAGACGGTTATTGTGGACGCCTACGAAGGGGCGTACAGCTTCAGGGCGCGCCGGGAATTCGTCAGCGCCCGCAAAAGCGTACTCAAGGATATGCTCCGCTATACCGGGAATCCGAAGGCGTATAAAAAGCACATGCGCGTGGGATTCGGCGTCTGGATGGACAACCGCTACGGCGCGAAAGCCTGGAATACCGGCGATTTCGAGAAAAACTATTTCCTGCCCGAGGAGTTCGAGTATTCCGTTTTCTGCGGCCTGCATGTCACCGATAAGTATGTCTGGGTTTATACCGAACATCCCAAATGGTGGACGAACGACCGGCTGCCCGGCGAATACCTAGCCGCCCTGAAGTGCGTCCGCAATCCCCGCCCTATCGAAGATGCGAAGTATACCAAACGTCAGGTCAAAGACCCGCCGGTGAAGGGCCTGGCCGCCGCCAACCAGCCCGGCTACAGCGATGAGGAAACCTTCGGCGACCTGAAAGGCAAGTATGAATTCCTCGCTGACCTTCCGAAAACGTGGCTCTTTCGCGCCGACCCCAGGCGCGAGGGCGAGAAGGGCCGGTGGTTTGATCCGGCATTGCCCGAAGTGGGCTGGCGCTCTATCGAAATCGGCAAATTCTGGGATGAGCAGGGGATCAAATATATCGGGGACGCCTGGTATCGGGTCACCTGGCAGGCTCCCGACTTTCCCGATAACGTAAAGGTCGTGCTGTGGTTCGGGGCGGTGGATGAAACCGCCCGGGTCTGGGTGAACGGTGTCAGGGCCGGACAGCATATGGAGCCGCCCGATATCGGCTGGGATCAAAAATTCCCCATCGACGTCACCGGCAAGCTCAAACCCGGCCAGCACAACACTATCGCCGTTAAGGTCGGAAACGGTTCTCTGGCAGGCGGTATCTGGAAATCGGTTAAACTGGCGATTGAGAAGTATTGAAATTAAGAGCTAATGATCATGGGGTCATTAGCTCTCATCATAATCAATATTTAAAATAGGGTTAAGTGAGCATTTTTAAGGAGAGAACATGCAATATAATCAAATTACAGATCTAATTGTAAAGTTATCGGAAAATCCCGGCCTGCCTTTTTCGGAGAGAGCTTTGGTATTACAAAACGCTCTTGAGCAATGCTCAGATATGGAAATAGTCACCCATTTAGAAAACGCTGGTATTATACCTGAGTGCTTTAGTCATGATTCGACCGAAGAAAAGTTATTTGCGAAATATTGTGATTCCCTATTAGCAATAGCTCTCAATTTACTTGGGATGAAAGCCTCTATTATAATAGAACGGGCTGATTCAGCAGATGTTATTGCTAGTTTCCGCAATTATAGCATAGTCGGTGATGCAAAGGCGTTTAGATTAAGTAGAACAGCAAAGAATCAAAAAGATTTTAAAGTAGATGCATTAAATCGCTGGCGTAAAGGCGCTAACTATGCTTGTCTAATAGCACCTTTATACCAATATCCTAAAAGCAATAGCCAGATATATCAACAAGCTATTCAAAACAACGTCACTCTATTATCATATGCACATTTAAGCTATCTTATTCGTCACAAACCAGAACCTGAATCGCTAGAGGGCCTATGGCGCATTGGAACGATGCTAACACCTTCCTCTCAAGCAAGAACGTATTGGGATGCGATAGGTTCGCTTTTATCGTCTATAACAATAACACAACGCGCTGAGTGGGACAAGCTAATACAAGATACGTATAATAGACTGCCTATACAAGCTGAGGAACAGGTATTATATTTGAATCGAGAAAAAGAGCGAATTCAAATGCTATCCCATACTGAAGCCGTATTGAAGTTAATAGCGGCGTATAAGATTGACCGGAAAATTGCCGATATCAGACGTGGTGCCACGCTTTTAAACGAAACTAAAGAGATCGTCGATTCGTGATATGGAACGAAGGAAATATTTCTTTTATAACCGATTCAAAGCATTTGAGTGCGTCGATATCAGACATACAACCAATAACGCGCTTCACGTTCAGAAGCATTCCTACAGATTGTGCGAAACAGGCAACCGCGATGTCTTCGTGTTGCCATCCTGCATCTTCAAGGCTTTGTCTTATCGCAGAAGAAATATTGCGTAATTCATCTGTAAGGCTATATATTGATTTTTCTTCTTTCGGTTTATCAGATTTATGGGCAACAAATACTACACAGGTGTTAACTGCATTCGACCCGATAGCTCTGGGCCTAGCCTTTCTCTCAATACTCAGAGGCTGAACACTGGTAATAACTAACCCACTGGGTCGGTAAGCCCTCACCAGGGACTCCCACCCCTGTAATGAACTATGACTAAATAAAAGGGCAAAAACACCATCTACCTTCAATACTCTATCTGCTTCTGCTATTGCTAGAGCTAATTGTTTGCAGTAATCTTCGTGTGCTTTATTCGCAGCGCCACTTCTAAAAGTTGAGGCGACAAGTTCATGTGACGAATCGGTGGAAACAGAGTCAAAAAGATCAGGAACAATTTTTTTGAGTAAAATACGTTTCCAAGCAAAGAAAAAATCCGCCAATACATTATAGTAGATATTGTCGTAATATGGAGGATCTGTTACTATGGCATCAAAATATTCGTCTCTATATGGTAGTCTTTGTGCATATCCTTTCTGTATATTGACGTTACCATTCAAAAGCCCTGTTATTGCTGTGCCATCGGCAATTCTATTTAATTTGTCCCAAAGATTTGATGGCCCGTTTTGTATCGGGTCAGTTTCAGCATAATCCCATAACATGGGGACACCTGGACCACAAAACGCTCTGCCAACTTGCTCGTTCTGGGGTATCCACATAGATAATCTACAATTCCAGTCCACAAGCTGATCTATTAATCCTGAAAGCATCCCAATAACAGCTATAGCTATATTCTCACCTTTCAATTCTTTTAGATATATATATTCATAAGTAAGACATTCAATTAAATGCAATATTACTAACTTTTGTCGTTTATTCATGAAGTCCGCATGAGTCTCTATCCCATAAATCGCAGGGTTCACAATTCCAGACCAGCAGGGCAATTTCGTATTTGGAAGGCTCGTATTAAGTGATTCTAATAAATTCGATTCAATTGATTCCAAAGAGTTCATATCGGGGATATTTTCGGGAGTAGTGATGTGATACTGCTTACCGCATTTTCCATTTGCGCCAATATAAGCAATAATCTCATCTTGACAATTTTTAATTGATATTCCAGAGATCACTTTGCTACATTTTGGGCACGTTACACTGCCATTTCTTCCATTCCAAACATTCTGTCTCTCTATATCTTTACATGTTCGATCTATATTAATAGTATATTTGTGCTCATCATAATTGACTTTCAAAGCAATATATTTATTGGGTTTTTTCGCGAGCCATAGCCGTTTAGATAAAAGGAATTTATAATTGCAGCTAGGGCATTTTTGGGAGTATGTCCAAAGGTATGTATTGGCATAAGGACGAAGAGGGAAGAGACTTGCTGTTTTATGAGTTAGCTTATCCAGAACTCTTTTACCCGCCTGATAGATAAGTGCCTGAAGTTGCATATGGTCACAAACCTGACTGGCTTCCATTAGGTTTTTCTGTATAAATATAGATAGCTCATTACTATCTATTGAATAGGCTTCTGCACCGAGAATTGCAGCCTCAAAAGGAATAGTGCCGCTCCCTCCAAACATATCAAGAACTCTTGGAGGAGAAATATAATCTTGTATCAACGTATTCCTTGCTTTTTCTAAGCTATATAAAGAAGGTTTAGAAGAAGTACTTAATTCTCTCATTATCGCTAGATGCTCGCGGCTCCTGCCTTTAGATAGGCACGCATAAATAAGAGCGCGCATCGCGCTATGTGGTCTTCTAGCCCACCATACATGAATCGTATGGGGAGTTTCACCTCTACGGTATCTTTCGGCAAAGCCGCCCAGAGAAGCTTCATATTGAAGCATGCCTTCATCCACTAAGCGTGTCGTTTCATTTTGTGGAATGGGCACTAAATTAGGATTTGGCTTCAAGTAATCAGTAAATAATGTATAAATCATTATACTTTTCTTTCATAACATAGGAAGTCATTTTCAATGGCAAATTTCTTGATAGCCATACTTTTATTATGATGATATAATACTCCAAGAAAAATATTTTGTCAACTGCTCAGGCGCTTTGAGCGGATAAATAACTAAATATATGCCATGCTACCCTGCTTTCCACCAGTGGCGTCATCTCAGTCTTTTTCGCCGCATCGTTGGAATGGCAGGAACGCAGACTTTTACATACAAAAATATATAGCGCCCGATTTCAAATCTCCCCTCGTCAAGCCCTTCGTGACCTTGAATCTCTTGTAGAAATGGGCCTCCTTTTTCGAGAAGGCAAGGGTTCTGCAACCCAGTATATTTTACCCAACAGATAATCTTATGGCGCGATCATGGCGCGATCATGGCGACAGCCAATACCACAAAAAATCCATCCGATACCAAGCGATAGAAAAGGAGTAATCCTCATGCGAAATATCCGAGTCGCATCCGTGCAGTTCGAGCATTCTGCAGGGGATAAGGAAGCCAATTTCGGCAAGATACGGCGTTTTGTCCGGGAGGCGGCGGAACGGCAGGTGGAAATCATCGTCTTTCCGGAATGCTGTATCACCGGTTACTGGTTTCTGAGGAAGCTGACGCGGGAGGGCCTGCTGGCCCTGGCTGAGCCGGTTTCCGAAGGCCCCTCCACTCGGTCGCTTCTGGAACTGTCGCGGGAATACGGCATGACCATAGGGGCCGGGCTGGTCGAAATCGACCGGGAGGGTCTTCTGCATAATACCTACGTGGTGGCGATGCCGGACGGCAACTGGCGGCTGCACCGGAAGATTCACGCTTTCGAGAGCGACGATATCATCCCCGGCTCGGAGTATACGGTGTTCGATACCCCGCACGGCTGCCGCGTCGGAGTCCTGATCTGCTACGACTGCAATATCAATGAAAATGTGCGGATCACGGCTCTGATGGGAGCCGAAATCCTGCTGGCCCCCCACCAGACGGGAGGCTGCACCTCCAAGAACCCGCACCTGATGGGCCTCATCGAACGCCGCGTCTGGGAGGAGCGCCTCAGCAACCCGCAGGCCATCGAAGCGGAATTGAAGGGCGACAAGGGCCGGGGCTGGCTGATGCGCTGGCTTCCCTCCCGCGCCCATGACAACGGGATGTTCCTGATCTTCAGCAACGGGGTAGGCATCGATGACAACGAGGTCCGCACCGGCAATGCCATGATCCTCGATCCCTATGGCCGCATCCTTTCCGAAACCTGGAAGGCCGATGACGTCATGGTGACCGCCGACCTGGACGCTTCCCTGCTGGAACACTCCACAGGCCGCCGCTGGATCAAGACACGCCGCCCTGAACTCTACGGCCCCCTGACCGTTCCCACCGGCAAAGAAAGCGACACCCGATCCGTAAGGTTCGACGAAGTGGGAGGATAGCCGAGGGCAGGGTAGAAAGCCGTCAATAGCGTCCGTATTGTTCGACCAGTTCGGAAACCATCGCCACGCGCCTTAGATCGGCGTCCGGGGGAACCTGATCGGAGACGCCCAGCACGAAACGCCTGTCTGCACGGCAGAGGCGCAGGCAGGCCATCGTCATCTCCCGCAGAACCGATTCCGGGTAGATCGGGCTGAAATAGGCTCCGGGCAAGCCGCCCCAGAGGATCAGATCCGGCCCAGCCCGGTCGCGCCATTCCGAAAGAGGCACATCGCCCACAGGCGCAGAGGTCAGCGATTGGGCGCTGTCCAGGCCCGTCCCGGCGACAAGGGGCAGCAGCCCCTGAAACGTGCCGTCGATATGGACGAAGGTTTTTTGCTCGCCTCCTGGATCGGGGGGATGCGGCGGCGGTAGAAAGGAACGTAACGCTTCTCGAAGAGGCGCGGGCTGACCACCTCCCCGGTGATGTTGTCGGCAAGGCAGACCAGGGGCACGGGGAAGAGGGCGGCGGCCTCGCAAAAGGGCGATTCGGCCTCGGCTATCGCTGACAGGATGGCGTCCACCTCCTCCGGCGCGTCCGCCAGGGCGTAGACAGTGTTTTGGACGCCCATCCAGGTGACCAGCAGCCCGGCCCGTTGGCTGCGGAGCAGGATCGTTCCGGCCACGCCGGTATCGTCCCACAGGGCCATCTGCTCTCGCTGAGGGCCGTCGTCGGGAGTGGCCTCCTGATGCTCCGGGATGTAGCGCAGGACCTTAAGATCGGCAACCGAAGCCACCGGATAGCGGCGGTAGGCCCAGCACGCGCTGGCCGGTTCCCACACCTGCGCCGGGGTGAGCGTTCCCAGCGGGATATGCCAGGCCGTCGTCTGGCTTGCCGGAAGCCCCTGGGGGCCGGTGGCAACCTCCATTTCCACGCCGGAGTAGCGAACCGCGCAGGGCAGGCTCAGGCAGTGCTTATGCGCCCCGCATCTCAGGTCTTGATACAGTTTCACCACTCCCGCCCCCCGATACCTGTCCGGCAGGTCTCCGCCGCTTTCATGGGCGGCGTGCCAGCAGGTCAGGTCGGCGATCCAGGGTGCCGCATCGGGCGTAGCGCCCTCAAAAACGGCCAGCAGTCTTTCTTTCGGAGTCATAGCATGGATCCTCTCGACGCGAAGTAGCCTATTATAGCGAGGAGGAAGCCGATTGCCAAGAACGCCTGAAAGGAAATCGTTCCTAAAAATCGAACAGATGCCGGAAAAAGGAGGCTGCCATGACAGCGGGACAGGGGGAAGCGAAGGAGAAGAGGCAGTGGGAGAGGATGCTCCCTGCGGAATTCCGGGCGGCGGTGGATGCGTTGCCCGTAGTCTTTTTGCCGCTGGGCACGGTGGAATGGCACGGAGAGCATAACGCCCTGGGGCTGGACGCCCTGAAAGCGCACGCTCTCTGCGTCATGGCCGCCAGACGGGCGGGTGGGGGAGTGGTTCACCCTCCCCTCTACGGCGGGATGGGCGGGCTGGACAAGCCCGCCACGGTCATTATCGAGGAGGAATTGTCCTGGGAGAACTACCTCCTGCGCCCCTGGCTGGAACGCCTGTGCAGCGAGTTCGAGCGGCTCGGCTTCGAGGCGGCGATCATCCTGACCGGCCACTACGGGCACAACCAGCAGATCGTCGTCCGGGAAGTGGCCGCCCGGATGACAGAACGGCTGCAAATCCCCATCCTGGGAACCGCCGAGTACTGGCTGGCGCAGGATGCCGGCTACCTGGGAGACCACGCGGGCATCGGGGAAACCTCCCTTCTCTCCTTCTTGCACCCGCCTCTTGTCGTCATCGAACGCCTGAAAGACGATGTTGACTACGGGCGCACTGACGCTATTGCCAGAGGCGCGTCCGCCGAACTGGGAAAGCGATACGCCGACCTCATCGTGGAGCGGCTGGCCCGGTTGGCCGCCTCGATGATCCGCTGGGATGACGCCTCACGCTCCGCCTTTGTCAGAAGCGAGCGGGCTTTCGTCTCCGCGCAGGTGAAGGGCTGGCGCACCGAGCATCCCTGGGCCGCATGGGACAGGATGTTTACCGGCGAACTGACCTCCTACGGCGCTCTCCTGGTGGAGGAACGCTTCCAGGACATCGAGAATCTTGTGGAAGAGCTTCTTCATAAGGAGTTGAAAACGTGACGCAAACGGCGTTTACATTGGGCATGGGACAGATGCTGGTCGAAGGCGGAGAGCCGGAGCGCAACCTGGAGCGGGCCGTCGAGATGATCCGGCTGGCCGCCGCGCAGGAATGCCGGGCGGTTGTCCTGCCGGAATGTCTCGATTTGGGATGGGCTTTCCCGGAGGCCGCCCGGCTGGCTTTCCCTATCCCCGGCCCGAACAGCGACCGGCTGGCCGAAGCCGCGCGGGATGGGGGTGTCTATGTGGCCGCCGGGCTGACCGAAAAGGAAGAAGGCCGGCTCTACAATGCCGCCGTTCTGATCGGCCCGGAAGGGCGAATCCTGCTGAAGCACCGCAAAATCAATATCCTGACCGGCGTGGAGGGCATCTATTCCACTGGCGACCGGCTGGGGGTGGCGCGGACCGATCTTGGAACCATCGGCGTCAACATCTGCGCCGATAATTTTCCGAACTCGCTGGCCCTCGGGCATTCGCTGGCCCGGATGGGAGCGCAGGTCATTCTCTCCCCTTCCGCATGGGCCGTCGAGGCCGATCATGACAACGCAAAATCGCCCTACGGCGGCATGTGGAGAGAGGCATATGCTTCCCTGGCCCGCCTTTACGGAATTTCGGTGGTGGGCGTCAGCAACGTGGGCCGGATCACCGCCGGGCCGTGGCAGGGTATGAAGTGCATCGGCTGCTCCCTGTCCGTGGGGCCGGACGGATGCGTGGCCGCCGAAGGCCCTTACGGCGAGATGGCCGAAAGCCTGGTCCCCGTCCGCATTCAAACGGCGGAGCCTTCCGCCACCGGAACCGATATTGCCGGCATGCTGGCCGATAAAGGCTATAATGGGTCGTAGGCCGGATCAAAGATCGGATCGATGTTATAGAGGCAGGGTTGTCGTTTTATGTCATTGCGAGGAGCGGAAGCTCCGCGGCAATCTCCAGGGCCACGCCAACGAGCAGAGCCTTTTGGCTTCTTTGGTACGCCGGAGATTGCCGTGTCGCTTCGCTCCTCGCAATGACAGCCATGCTTTTCTTATTAGACGTGATATTATACAACAGGAGTATTCAGTATGGAACTAAATGCGCTAGAAAAGAGTCTGATGGCGGCGATGGAGGAGTTCGAGATTATCGACTGCCACGAGCATTTGGGGCCGGAGAAGAACCGTCTGGCGGCTGAGGTGGATGTTTTCACCCTCTTTGCCCACTATACCCGGGGCGACCTGTCGGTGGCAGGCATGTCGGAGACGGTTTACCAGTCCCTCTTCAACCGTGATATCCCGCTCTCCCGCCGGTGGGAAATTTTCGCTCCTTTCTGGAAGCAGATCCGGTGGGGTTCTTACGCCCGGGCCGCCCTGCTGGCTGCTGAAAAGTTCTATGGAGCGTCCGATATCAATGAGAACACCTATCAGGCGATCTCCGAGGCGATGCGGGCGGCCAACACGCCCGGCATCTATGAGCGCGTGCTGAAAGATGCCTGTAAGATCAGGACTTCCCTGACGCAATGCGGTTCTACCGATCTGGGAACGCCGCTTCTCACCCCGGTCATGCCTCTGATTTCCGGGGAGGTGGAAAGCTGGAACTCTCTGACGCATCCTGCCTTCGAGCCGGAGGCGCAGGTGCGCTTCCTGGATGATTATCTGGATGCCGTCCGGCGCTACGTCATGAGGGTCAAGAGCGAAGGGGCCGTGGGGCTGAAAATGATGTCCAATCCCTATGAGTCACCCGATCGGTCCGAAGCGATGAGCGCTTTCGAGAGGCTTCGCAGCGGGGCCGAATCGCGGCTGCCCTCTCCCAACCCGCTCAGGGACTATATCGTCGACCGGATCATCGATTTTGCGGCCAGCCAGGATATGGTCGTCGCCGTCCATACCGGCTACTGGGGAGATTTCCGCACCCTCGACCCGCTGCACATGATCCCTATCCTCCAGAGACATCCGAAGGCTCGGTTCGATATTTACCACCTGGGCTATCCCTGGGTGCGAGAGGCGCTGATGCTGGGCAAGGGGTTCCCTAATGTCTGGCTCAATCTCTGCTGGACGCATATTATCTCTCAGCGGTTCGTGGTGGCCGCGCTCGATGAGGCCATCGATCTCATCCCCATGAACAAGCTCCTGGCCTTCGGCGGCGATTACGGCCTGCCGGTCGAGAAGGTCTACGGCCATCTGGTCATGGCCCGCGAAGATATCGCCCGCGTGCTGGCCCTCCGCATCGCCGAAGGCCAGATGACCGAAACCCAGGCCCTCTCCCTGGCCCATCAATGGTTCTGGGAGAATCCGAAGGAATTGTACCGGCTGGACGTATAAAGGGGAGGGCGGCGTATTCAGATGAACAGCCATGCGGACGCCTACGGGCAGGAGATCGATGCCTATCGGAGAAGCGAGTGCGATTACGAGGTAGTCGAACGGGAGGACGGCTATATCGATGCCTGTGCAGGCGGCCCGGCGGTTTATTTTTCGGAATATGAGCAGTGGCCCGCCTCGCACAAGAAGGCGATGGCTTACGCCTCAGGGCGGGCGCTGGATATCGGGTGCGGAGCGGGCAGGCATTCGCTCTATCTGCAAAGCCGGGGATGCGACGTCCTGGGCATCGATCTCTCCCCGCTGGCTGTCGAAACCTGCCGGGCCAGGGGGCTGAAAAGGGTGGATCAGCTTTCCATCACGCAGGTCACCCCGGCGCTCGGAACCTTCGACACCATCCTGATGATGGGGAACAATTTCGGGCTGTTCGGCGGCTTCAAGCGGGCCAGGTGGCTTCTGAAGCGATTCTACCGGATGACCTCCCCGCAGGCCCTTATCATCGCCGAAAGCCGGGACCCTTATCAGACCGCCGAGCCGGAACACTTAGCCTACCACGAGTACAACCGGAAGCGGGGCCGGATGTCCGGTCAGGTGCGAATCCGCATCCGCCACAAGAAATCTATCGGCCCCTGGTTCGACTACCTGCTGGTTTCCCGGGAGGAAATGCAGTCCATCCTCCGGGGAACCGGCTGGGAGGTTCAGGAATTTATCGAGGGCGGGAACGGGATGTACATCGCGGTTATCGGGAAAGAAGGGATGGAAGAGGGGGCCTCCGATCTTTCCTAATTCGGAAAGTACCGGTACATATCGATGCCCAATGCCATGCCCACGGATGTCCACAGGCTGGCGATCACATAATCGCCCAGGATCAGGCCGATGAAGAAGGGGAGAGCGCGGCGGTAGGCGCGCATCCCGCCGAAGCGCAAGGTCAGCCATTTCGCCAGCCAGCCCGGAAAGAAGGGAACCAGAGGAGGTCAGGCTGGTGGTCTTCAGCATGGCCGTATAGGAGGGATAGGCGCTCGGATAGCGGCCATCCAGGGAGGCGATGTTGCCGTAAAAGTGGATGCCGATGAAGTCGAGCCGCACCTTCCGGGCCGCGCAGTCCTTCAGGAACCACTCGATCCAGTTGAAATCCCCGAATTTGAACGAAAACGCCCAGGCGAGGGCCGGGCCGCCCAGGGACACTTTCAGGCCGGTTTTTTTCTCATATTCGTCCGCGGCCTCGGCGGCATGGCGGTAGACCTCGAAATAGCTCCGGTAGAGCGCGTCGCTGCCCATCCCCATCTTCGGCCCGGGCAGCCTAGGAAACTGGCCGTCGATGTCCGGTTCGTTACCCACCTCAAAACGCGCTTTGGGGAAACGCTTTTTGACCAGAACATAGTCGAAATAGGCCTTGCAGTGGGCCTTGAATCTGGCCCAATCCCCGTTCCAGTAGACATAGGGGCCGGGCTGCTGCCCCAGCACCCCCAGCCGCTTATGAACCTCCTCGTTCGATACCCGCAGCGGTTCGGGGACGCTCATGCCGAAAACGATATGCGGGTTCGCCCCGACCTCCTGGCAGGCTTCCAGGTGCGCGTCCAGCCTCCCAGGACTTTCCGAAAGGATAAAGCGCCCGCCAGGGTCAAAGCCGCCGGGCAGCAGGTCTACATTGATGCAGCGGATGTAGCGCATCCCTAAAGCCTTGAGCGCCCGGGCCGTATCCCGATTCGGGGCGAACTCCCAGCCGACCCCGGAGGCCAGCTTTTTCAGCTTCGCCAGATCGTCCGTCCCGCTCCGGCTCATCGGCTGGCGGGCATTCATCCTGACAGTCAGGCTTTCCGCTGCCCGAGCAGGCGCACCGGGACAGGGAAGGGCCGTTCCTACCAGTAGCAGCAAGCAGAACCGCATACAAGACTCCTTTTGAAGACTTCATTGATCACGCCCACGCACAGAGCCATCTCGCGTATTTGCTACGCTGGAGATTGCCGCAAAGCTAAATCTCCTCACAGACTGCATCGCCGGCGCTGTGCCCCTCTCCGTAAAAAGCAGAGGTTTTATGGTCATCGGCCTTCCCGCCGCATCAGGCCAATGCAGGATTTGTCGTTCTCTGTATCGAAGCATGATGGAAACCGGCTGCCGCCGGAGGATCAAGGAGGGGTACATCATGCAATACCGTCATTTGGGAGGTTCGGGCGTCCGGGTAAGCGAGGTCTGCCTGGGAAGCTGGCTGACCTACGGGGCGGCGGTAGATGAGGAACGGGCCGCAGGCTGCATCCGCAGGGCGTACGACCTGGGCATCAACTTTTTCGATACCGCCAATGTCTATGCCCGCGGGGAAGCTGAGAAGGTGGTGGGCAAGTATCTGAAGGAGTTCCAGCGCGACTCCTTCGTGCTGGCGACCAAGTGCTTTTTCCCGATGGGCGACGGGCCGAACGACCGCAGCCTTTCCCGCAAGCACATCATGGAACAATGTCACCTCAGCCTGAAACGCCTCCAGGTGGATTACATCGACCTCTACCAGTGCCACCGTTTCGATGTCGAAACCCCGCTTGAAGAAACGCTGCGCGCCCTGGACGATCTGGTCACTCAGGGTAAAGTGCTTTATATAGGCTTTTCCGAATGGTCGGCAGGCCAGATCGCGGAGGCGCTCGGGCTTCAGAGGCAGATGAACATGGACCGCTTCGTTTCGAGCCAGCCCTACTACAATATGCTGGGCCGGGGCATCGAAAAGGAAGTGATCCCCCTTTGCCAGCGCGAAGGCATCGGGCAGATCGTCTTCTCCCCGCTGGCCCAGGGCGTTCTGACAGGCAAGTATGCTCCCGGCCAGCCGCCTCCCCAGGACAGCCGGGCCGCCGATCCCAATGCCAACATGTTCTTGTTCCTCAACGACGAGACGCTGAAGAAAGTGCAGAATCTCCGTCCTATCGCCGAAAGCTGCGGCCTGTCGATGGCTCAACTGGCCCTGGCCTGGTGCCTGCGCCTCTCGAACATCTCCAGTGTCATTGTCGGCGCATCCCGTCCGGCGCAGGTGGAAGATAACGCCAAAGCCTCCGGGGTCACCCTCTCCCCGGAGGCCCTGGCGGCCATCGACCAGGCTCTGGGGTAGGTTTGGGGGATGGCGCTTTGAACACGGATAAAAGCAGGATAAACACGGATATTTTTTTATCGGTACTCATCCGTTCTGATCGGTGTTCATCTGTGGTAAAAGCGCCATCCTCTCATAAACTTTGCAAAAATCTTGCAATCCGGCGGGGAATGTGCTATAATAACCACTTGGAAGGAGGTCATAACTTGCCTAACATAAAATCCGTTATCAAAGATGTGAAGAAGTCGCGGCAGCGACATTTGCGGAACCAGTCCGTGAAATCCGCCCTGAAAACATATGTCAAGAAGGCCCGGCAGGCCGTGGACGTCGCCGATTTCCAGGCCGCTCCGGATGCCGTCGTCCTGGCTTCCCGGAAGCTCGATAAGGCTGTTTCCAAAGGCATTATCCATAAGAACCAGGCTGCCCGCCGGAAATCCCGTCTGATGAAGCGGCTCAACAAGGCCCAGGCCGCCGCTGCTCTGACAGAAGCGTAAACGGTTTTCAGAAGCGTTTCGAGATTTCGACGAAAGAGGCACCCCCGCGTCCCCTGAACGGCTCCCATCGACTCGCAAACCGACAAGACATCTCCTATTTTCGAGACACCGCCCGTCACCAGGGGCCGGTGTCTTTTGTTTTATAATCAGGAGGTCAATCGCCCGATGAACCAGGTTACCCTCGGCAACTTCGATCCGCTGGCAAAGGCATACGAGGCTGCCCGGCCCGGCTATCCCCGGGGACTGCTTGAAAAGCTCCTGTCCAGGGTAGATTTGCGGGAAGGGGAAAGAATTGTGGATATCGGGGCCGGAACAGGCAAGTTCACGCGCCTTCTGGCGGTTTCCGGGCATTCGGTCACCGCGGTGGAGCCGGGGGAGGCGATGCGAGCCGAAGGCATACGGGCAACCGCATCTCCGGGGCTTTCGATTGACTGGCGGCCCGGAACCGCGGAGGATACCGGGCTGCCGGATGCCTGCGCGGGCTGGGTGGCGCTGGCCCAGGCCTTCCACTGGGTCAGGCCGGAGGCGGGCCTGCCGGAGATCCACCGGATCCTGCGCGAAGGAGGCCATCTGACCGTCCTCTGGAACTCGCGCCAGATGGAAGCGGCCCCTCTGCTGCGAGCCGTCCGGCAGCTGATCGACCAAAACGCCCCCGGCTTTGAGGACAAAGACCACTCCGCTCCCTGGGAGGATGTGCTGGTCTCCACCGGCCACTTCGAGGATGCGGCCATAGACGAGACGGCCCACACCGTCCCCATGTCGAAGGAACGCTTCCTGAACCTCTGGCGCTCCTACAACAAGCTCCAGGTGCGCCTCGGTCCGGAACGCTTCGCCCGCTTCCTGGAGCAGCTTGGCAGCCGCCTCGCCGATTGTCCCGAAGAACCCATCGAAATCCCCTACCTCTGCCGGGCCTGGACGGTGAGAAGGGTGGGGTAGGGGAGCAACCGCCCCATAGGCATCCAAATAAGGCTACCTGCCCCGGCGGGACACGATGTCTTATCTTGATCCCTATGGGATGATCGGGCGGCTGGTCCCCAGATAGGCCCAGAGCGAATCTCCCAGGGACGCCAGGGCGAAAAGACGCCTGCTAGCATAATGCCGCCTCTTGCCTGAACCACACTGGCGCTTCCGCCCTTCAGTCCGCCCAGTATCGGCAGGTTCACATAAAAGGACACCGCAAACACGGCGGCGATTACGCCAAAACAAACGAACCAGCGAATATAGGAATGCGTTTTGCCGCTTTTCCGCAACAGCCCCCTCCGTACAGGAAACGCAAGCGTTTCCCGGAAATGTCCCCTCCTTGCGGCCTTTCGGCCCAGCGACCTGCCAGCCTTGTTTTCCTCAGGCCGCCTCGGCGTCAGACCTTTCGGCTGCCAGCATCTCCATCGCTTCCCGGACAGGCTCGATTTCTCGTTCCAGAAGTTCGAGCGCCTCGAACCCACCGGCCATATCCCCGGTTGATCCCATCTGCTCCAGGGTCAGAGCGGCTTGTTGCGCGCTTTCGGCTCCCAGGCAGCCCAGGGAGCCTTTCAAGTTATGAGCGGCGGCGTTCAGGGAGGGAGCGTCGCCGCGGTTGAGGCTGTCCCGGACGGCGGTTATCTGCCCCGGACTGTCCGCCAGAAAGATGGCGGCGACCTCCTGCAAGAATGCCCGGTCTCCTTCCAGATTGCGAAGCGCCAGCCCGATATCGAACCGCGGTGACGACTCGATGGAAACCTGCCCCTCCGCACCTGCCGCTGCGGCTCCGGGGCCCGCCCAGCGTTCCAGCGCGGCTTTCAATGCCTGAACCTGGATGGGCTTGGAAAGGTAATCGTCCATTCCCGCTTCCAGGCATCTTTCCCGGTCGCCGGTCATGGCGTGGGCGGTCATGGCGACGATGGGAATATGGTTTCTAGCACCCGCCTCCCTCTGGCGGATGCGGCGGGCGGCTTCCAGGCCGTTCATGACGGGCATCTGGATATCCATCAGCACCAGATGGAAGACGCCTTCATTGAGCAGCCGGAGGGCTTCCTGGCCGTTTTCGGCCACCGCCACAGAGTGCCCCTCTTTTTCCAGGATGTGGAGAGCCACCTTCTGGTTCACAGGGTTATCCTCGGCCAGGAGGATGCGGAGCGTTTGCCTGCGGCCATCCGGAAGGCTTTCCGGGAGAAACCGAGCGACCAGGGGCGGAGCTTCGCCGATGGCTCGAAGAAGAGCGTTCAGAAGGTCGGACTGCTTGACCGGCTTGGTCAGGCAACCGCGGGCACCGAGATCCTTCAATTTCGGGCAGTCATCATGGCCCCCGACCGAGGTGAGCATCACCATGCGGGCGCTGGCCCATTCCCTGCGTTCGGCGATGGTGGAGGCCAGTTGCAGGCCGTTCATATCGGGCATCTGCATATCCAGGAGAACCAGGTCGAACAGACGACGCTTCAGGCAGGACGCCTGAATCATTTCCAGGGCTTCCGAGCCGCTTTCGGCCTCGGAGGAGGCGATGCCCCATGCGGAGAGCATTTCTTTGACCATCAGCCGGTTCGTGCGATTGTCGTCCACCACAAGGGCGGTCATGCCTTTCAGCAGGCGACCGGTCTCCGGGGGGAAAGCGGGATACTCTCCGGCAGCCGGGCCAAAGCGGGCCGTGAAGTGGAAAACGCTGCCCCTCCCTTCCTGGCTTTTTGCCCAGATGCGGCCACCCATCGCCTCCACAAGTCGTTTGGAGATCGCCAATCCCAGCCCGGTTCCGCCGAAGCGGCGGGTGGTGGAACTGTCCGCCTGGGTGAAGCTCTCGAAGATGGCCTGCATTTTGTCTTCGGGAATGCCGATGCCGGTATCGGCGACGGTAAAGTGAATGACCGCCCCGGTGCGGTCTCGGGACGCGCATTCCGCCCGCAGGACGGCCTCTCCTTTTTCCGTGAATTTGATGGCGTTGCCTACGAGATTGGTGACAATCTGGCGAAGCCGGGCCGCATCCCCGTTCAGGAGAGACGGGATATCGGGCTTGACCAGGCAGGCCAGTTCCAGGCCCTTTTCATGGGCGCGGACAGCGAGGCTATCGACCGCCGATTCCAGGGCGGCGCGGAGGTCGAAATCGGCGGACTCGATCTCCAGCTTCCCCGCTTCGATTTTGGAGAAGTCCAGGGTATCGTTGATGATGGAGAGAAGGTGCTGGGCCGATGACTGAATGATGTCCAGGTATTCCCTCTGCTCCTCGCTGATCGGGGTGTCGGCCAGGAGATCGGCCACCCCGAGGATCCCGTTCATGGGGGTGCGGATCTCGTGGCTCATGTTGGCGAGGAATTCGGACTTCGCCTTGTTGGCGGTCTCGGCGGCGAGGGCGAGCCGGTTAGCGTTGCGTGCCGACTCCTCCAGGCTGGCGTTGGCGACCGCCAGACGCTCTTCCATGCGCTTCCGCTGGAGAATATTGCCCAGAAGCGAGCCGTAGACCGCCACCAGCTCCTGCTGGATGTCGTTCACCGGCCTGCCGCTGAGAGCCGTATCGTTGAAGAAGATGCCGACCGTCCCGGCATAGGAGTGAATCGGCGTGGCGGCCACCCAGCCATCGCAGATATAAACATTGCCTTCCGACTCGCTGTCGAACAGAGAGGTGTTTTCGAAGACGAACCACCGGGCGTGGCCGGGCATCGGCCTGCCGAAGTGATCCTGCCAATTGTCCCGGGGAGCGCGTACCTCACCGATTGCCTGTATTTTGCCGAAGCGGTTGACGCCGTACGTGCCGACGATGTCTCTGCCCATCTCATCTTCGATAAACAGGCCGCAACGTTCCAGTTCCAGGCGGTCCCGGCCTAGCTCGACAGCGCGGCGGCAGAGAGAATCGAGATCCGGGCAGGCCATCAGATCATCGGCGGTTTCCAGCACCTTGCGTAAGCCTTCTATCATCGCCTGCTGGCGCGCTTCAGCCCGATAGCGTTCCGTGACGTCCCGGATGCTGAAGACACGTGCTACCGTCCGGCCTCCGGCGCGCTGGGGCTTGGAGTAGCGTTCAAAGATGCGCCCGTCCTTGAGCCTTACGGTATCGTAGCTTTCCGCCTCCGGGTCGTTATAGAGGCTTTCGATTTTCTCGACAAACGCCTTCGGGTCGCTCAGGCGGTCCAGGATCAGGGCCATCGCCCGCCGGTCGCTGCCGTTTTTGAGGACGGTTTCGGGAAGCTGCCACAGGTCCTTGAATTTGCGGTTGAAGCTGACGATTTGCCGGTCATTATCGACCACCAGGATGCCGTCCGCTGTGGATTCCAGTGTGGCGCTGGTCATGGAAACAGATTGCTTGATCTCCTGATCCGTTTGCTTGCGCTGGAGGGCGTTGACCAGGATGTCGCCCACGGTGCGAAGGAGATCGATATCCTCCTGAAGCCATTCTTTTTCGGAACGGAAGGCGCTGAAATTCAGGAAGCCGATCAGGGAACCGGCGCTGACGAGCGGGATCCCGGCCAGGGACAGCACGCCATCGCACTGGAGCATCGTTCTCTCCCGGCCGGCTTCCGGCGGCAGGTCGGCCACCCGGGAGACCGCCACAGGCTCCTGACGCCCCATCATTTCCATCCACCAGGGAACCGAGTCGCAGGGGATGCCTTGCCGCCTGTCCAGGCGCATCGCGATACCTTCCGCTGCCCACTCATGAGACGCGCCAAATGATTTACCGTCCGGAGAGAGGAGGAGCATCACGCACCGATCTACCTCCATGCTCTCCCCGATGGACTGCAAAGCGTTCCGGATGCCCCGGTCGATCTCCTCGGCGGGCAGGTTCACGAAATCGGCGGAAATGTGGGTGACCAGCCTTTCCAGATTCACCCGGTGCCGGAGTACTTCGTTGGCGCGTTTGAGGCCGGAAATATCGTGGACGACCACGCAAAACATCTGCCGTCCGTTATACAGGAGGGTATCGGCCTTGACCTCCACATCGAGCAGAGATCCGTCTCTGCAGACCAGGCAGCTTTCGTCGCTAAATGGGCGATCCTGAGACAGCAGATATTCGCGGGCTTGATCGGCCCAGCTTCCGTCTCTCCCCACCAGGTCATAGACGTTCAAAGCCGCAATTTCCTGGTCGGAATAGCCAAGGAGATTGCGGAATGCCGCATTGGATTCGGCGATTGCGCCTGTAGCGGGATCGATCAGAACGATTCCTTCGGAGGTCTGTTCCACCACCGTGCGGTATCGCTGCTCGCTTTCACGCTCGTAGCGGAGAAGCACGGTCCGGTACAGCAAATAGAGGATGGCGGCTCCGAAACCCAGCCCGATCAGCCGGAGATAGCCCAGAAAACGCTCGATGCTGCTGCGCCCGTCCTGGTAAAGAGACCGGGCAGCCTCCGCTTTCAGGGCAAGGGCCGGTTCGCCGAAAACGTCGGTCAGCACGGCATAGCCCGCCATGGTGCGCTCGTTCTCAGGTTTAACAAAAACAGGCTCCGCTTTTGAGAAGGCATTCCGGGCAAGGGCGATATCGTCCGGCAGGCCCGGAGCATCCAGGCGGAAGAGGCAGAGCTTTAGGCGCGCTCTGCCGGACAGAGCGACCATCATGGAGGCGTCCAGGAAGCGGCCCATGATGAGAGTGCCGCGAACGGGGCCTTTCTTCTCGCTGGTAAGGATAGGCCGGGCAGCGATGAGCATCGGGTTGTCGGGTAGGAGAAGATAACCCGCGTGGCCCCCGGCAATGCTCTTATGCTGGAGGAGGGGGCTGCCGGGCTGCAAATACCCTTTCATACCCTCCGGCAGAGGCGTTTTCTTCCCGCGTTCTAGATCGAAGCCGCAGGCGTATACCACCCGGCCCGAAGCGTTCGCATAGGCGATCAGATTGATCCTGGTGCCCGCAAGCCCTCCTTCGGTCGGAACGGTTTGCAGGTAACGCCGGTTTCTGTTACGGATAAAGGCATAGGAGTCGTCCCATCCCGCCCAATCGCCGGCCAGCAGGTATAGCTTTTGGGTTTCACCGGCCAGCAGGTCCAGCACTCGTTCCATGTCCTGGCGGGTGTTCTGCCGTTCCATCTCCGCAAAGCCGCCCAGAAAGATGACGTGCGCTGTTGTGGTGACAATGTAGTTGAGAGCGAGAAGAACGCCCACAAAGATGCAAATAATGGACTTGTATGAAATCATGGAATAAAACGCCTTGGATTATACGGCCAATCTATCTGTATGAGGGGCAGGCTATCGAACGGTCTCCCGGTAGGCAGGGCGCACACGCCGGTACGTCCTTACCCAGACCAAGTCCTGTCGATGCAGCCTGCGAGGGCAGAGCCCGAAGCCATCTCCAGAGGAACACTTACGCACAGAGCCTTCTGGGGGGCTTTGTGGCGTTGGAGATGGCCGCAAAGCTAAAGCTCCTCGCAGACTGCGTCGACTATACTGCTGCTTATTTATATTACATGGTTTATCAGGCAGCCAGGCGGTCTTCCATTTCATTTTCGAAAGGCTCGATAGGGAAGGCGCTCAGAAGGATCTGAAGCTCTTCGGCCATCTGTTCTACGGACCGGGTGCTTTTGGCGATCTCTCCGACCTGGTGGTTGATATCATCCGCGGTGGCGGCGATCTCCTGCATGGCCGCGCTGCTCTCCTGGCTGATTCCGGCGATCTCCCCGACGGTCCGGGTCACTTCTCCGGAGGAGGCGGCCATCTCTTCGGTGGCGGCGGTGTTCTCCTCCACCACGGCGGAAACCGACTCCATGGCGGCCATCATTTCATTGGATGCCAGACTCATCTCCTCCGTGGAGGCGGCGATATCGGCCACCTGGCGGTGGACAGCTTCGGTAGCCCGCAGGATATGGGTCAGGGCTTCGCCGGACGCCTGGGCGCGGGAGGTGCCCGCCTCGACCGCTTCCGCGCCTTTCTGCATGGCGCTGACCGCCTCTGATGCGGCCTCCCGGATGCCTTCCAGAAGGGCGGTGATATCGCCCGTGGCCGAGGCGGACTTTTCCGCCAGCTTCCGCACCTCGGCGGCCACCACCGCAAAGCCCCTGCCGTGTTCACCTGCCCTTGCCGCTTCGATGGCGGCATTGAGGGCCAAAAGATTGGTCTGCCGGGCGATATTGTCTATCGTTTCGGTGATAGCCCCGATCTGGCCGGAGCGGCTTTCCATCTCCCGCACTCGCCGGGCCAGGGCATCCACCTGTGCCCGGATGACGCCGATGCCTGCCAGGGTATCCTCGACAGTCTGCGCCCCGGAGCGGGCGACCCGGATGGCCTCATCGGCTCCCCCGGTCCCCGACTGCGCGTTCCCGGACACCTCCCCGATCAGCCTGGCCATCCGGACAGTCATCTGCGCGGACCGGCTGACTGCCATCGCTTGCTCCTGAGCGCCCTTCGCCACGCTCTCGATGGTCTGAGATATCTCTTCAATGGTAGAGGCGGTGCGGCTGACCGATTCGCTCTGCCTAGTCGTTCCTTCCGACACCTGACGGATGGCGGTCGTGATCTGATAAGTGGCCCCTCCGGTGGTTCCCGCGGAGGCCGACAGAAGCGCGGCGGCAGCCCGCAGCTTTTCCACCACCTCATTGATCCGGTGAACCATCAGGCGGCGGCTGGAAACCATCCGGGCGAAGGCAAGACCCAGCACATCGGCCTCGGAGCGGGGCGTGACGCGAATGGTCAGGTCCCCCCCGGCCAGCCGGTCGGCGGCCCCGGCCATCGCCTGGAAATACTCGACCGTGTGGCCGAAGGCCCGCGCCAGGGAGCCGATCTCGTCGCGGCTCTCCATGCCGGAAACCTGAACGCCCACGTCGCCCTGTGCCACCCTGTCGGCAATGTCGGTCAACCCTACCAGCCTGGAAAGAACCAGTTTGTTCATCAGAAAGCGGATGACCGCGCCGAAGGCCAGTCCCAGCCCCACAAGCGACCACAACAGGTAACCCATGCTCGACTGCCCCTGCCGGAAGATATCCCGCGGCAGATCGATTTCGAGTGCCAGAGCCGGTTCTCCGTAAATATCATCGATAAGAGTGAATCCGGCGATGGTTTTTTGATCCACAGGCTGGACGGCCTCCGGCGTCTTCGGCGATAGACTCTTGCTGACGACCCGGATTTCCGGGGAAAGAGCCGGACCGTCCAATCGGTGCAACTTGAGGCTCAGGTGGGTCGTTTCCTCCAGGCGCTTGAGAGCCGCCGCATCCAGGAAGCGGCCTGCTATCAGAACACCGTGGATGGGGCCTTTTCCCATGCTGGTCACAATGGGCAGGGATGTGACCAGCATGGGGCCTGCCTCAAGCATCAGGAGGCCGGTCATGCCGCTTGCCTCGTTTTGATGCCGGAGCAGCGGGCTGTTCGGCGTCAGGTGTTTGGCGATACCCTCCGGAACAGGCCCGACCTTTTCCGCAACGGAGTCGAATCCGGTTCCGTAGACGATACGGCCTGCTCGCCATAAAAGGAAGAGGTTGACATTTAACGCCTGAATTCCCGTCTCGGTCAGGTTGGAATTCATATATTCTTTGTTATGATCCACTACGAACCTGTAGGTATCGTCCCACATGGCCCAATCGGTGAACTTTTGCTTCAAGGTGGCCAGGTCGGCATTGAGGGCGTCTCTGGCCCGCCCGACATTCTGCCGCGCATCCCTTTCTTCAAGCTGGGCAAACCGGCCCATGAGAATATAATGCAAAGTCAGATAGAGAATGGCGATCAAACAAACCTGCGTGACGCCGATCATCAACAGCGTCTTCATGCGGAGATTCATTTTATAAGACCCCTCTGTTATTGCAGGCTACCCAGGTATTCTTAAGAGAAAGCCCTATGATATTATCGGTAATCCGTTTATTTTATGCAGGGACGAGGAGACAGGTTTTTATAAGAGCTTTCGCTCGGCAGTAGGATAGTCGGCGCAGTCTGCGAGGGCGAAGCCCGAAGCCATCTTCAGGGAAACACTTGGTCGAGAGAAAGAAACAGCCTCCCCTTTTCAGGCATGGGCATAGGAATCCCAGGAGACATCGCGGATAGATCCGGGATCTGGAGTCGCTTTGGGCTCCAGACGCGAGGAGGTGACGGAAGCCCCATGCTCTTGAGCGCGATACATCAGTGCCAGTACTCCGAGTGTCAACAAGACGGCGAGCCTCCGCGGAAAGCCTTGCATCGGCCAATGAACCTGTGGCTCTCCCGGTTGGAGGAGCAACAACGCCGCTGGTCTGGGGCGCTGGAGTCGAATCGGATGGGAGAAGGGGGAGATGCGCTCCTCTCCCAGATAACGGGTTTAGACGAAAAGACGATTCGCCAAGGCCGAAAGGAGTTGGCGGCAGCGATGACAGAGCGACCGACGGAAGGGGGGGCTTGCCAGGGGGCGGGCGGCCTGGGGTGAAAAAAAAGTGCCACTCATTTGTCTTTTCCAACCTGCCGCTTCTTTTTCCTCTCCAAAAGCCTGCTCGCTGTAGCTTTCGGAGAAGTCTCCGGCGGCGCTTTTTCCTCCGGCTTCTGCGGCCTGGGCTTGGGCGGCTCCGGAGAGGCGACGATCACGGTCGGATCTTCCGGCGCGTTGTCGGCGCGGGCCTGGCGCTTGCGGCGCAGCAGCCTGCCCGTAGCGCCGGTCTCGCCTTCGGAGGCGGTTTGCCGGGCGCGGCGCAAGCGGAGCTTGCCGAGAATGCGATGCCGGGCGGCCCCCAGCGTTTCCGCGGCGGCCTCCCAGTCCATCGCTACGCGGCGCACCGCCGCATCGAAGGGGAAGAGGAGAAAGGCCAGCAGCAACAGGTAGGGCCAGACATCCAGGCGCGATTGAACGCTCTTTCGCGGCCCCCCGAAAATGCCTTCCGCTCCGGCAGAAGGCTGCCCCCCGCTCGCTTCGGCGATGCGCTCCAGCAGGGGGCGATTTTCCCGGAGCGCCCTATACTCTTCCGGGTAGGGGATGGCGACGCCCCCGATCTGGGCGCTGACTCTGCCGCCCGGCCCCTTATGGCTGACGGTGACCAGATAGCTGCCCGGGTCCCGCGCCTCGAACTCGCCGCCGTAGCGGCCAGGGCCTTGCTGTTCCAGGGGGAGGCTCAGGCTCTGCCCTTGCGGGGCGGTCACCCGGGCGCGGACATCGAGAAAGTTGAGAAACCGGCCCTGCGCGTCCAGGGCGTCCACCGTCACCTGCGCTTTGCCGCGCGCGATCTCGATGGTGGTTTGCAGGGTTGTTGCCGAGGACTGGCGGAGGCTCCAGCGCACGGTCTGCGCCCAGAACCGGGAGAAGGCAGGCCAGGCGAGCCAGTGGGCGGCCCACCGGGGGCGGGCGTCGGAGGTGAAGGCGAAGCTCTTGCCCAGGCCGTAGCGCCAGGCTGCCAGGATGGGGTCGTCCTTGTGAGAGGTGAGGGCTGTTTCTGCCAGGGGCTTGGCCGTGGTCGCCACATAGCCCAGCAGGGGCGGCATGGTGTCCAGGGGCAGGCCCTTCAGCATCGGACTTTCGGAGTTGACCCTGGGCTGGAACGGCTCCTCCACGATCTGCGAGCGGGAGGCGAGGAGCGCCTCTTTGGTGAAGATGCGGGGGAGCTGGGCCGGGTTGTCGGTGTAATAGAAGCGCCCTCCGCAGAGCCGGGCGATCTCCCTCAGAAAAGGCGCGTCGGTATCGGTTCCGACGCCGACGGTGGAGGCCGTGACGCCCGCCTTCCGGAGCGTCCGGACGGCGTGGTTGAAATCGGCGGGAAGGGACATGCCATCCGTCAGGAAGATGGCGTGCTTGATGCGGGTGTCGGCTCTGGCGAGGGCGTTCGCGGCCTCGATCATGGCGGGGTACATGCTGGTCCCGCCCCCGGCCACGATGGAGCCGACCCTATCCTCGATTTTCCGCTTATCGGTCACCCGCTGCATCTCGGCCACCCATTGGGTGGCCTCATCGAAGCAGAGGACGCCCACCTGGTCCTGGTCGGCCAGCAGAGACGCGGCGGCGATGGCGGCCTCTTTTGCCAGGTCGACTTTGGCATAGCCCATCCCGCTTTCGGCCATGGAGCCGGATTTATCGATGACCAGGCAGAGGGCCACGCTGGGGAAGTGCTTCATCTTCCGGACATCCACGTCTACCGGCAGGGCCTCCTCGATGGGCGTCCGGTAATAGCCCCCGATCCCGAAGCTCTCCGCCCCGCCGATCATCCCGAACCCCATGCCGGTATCCTTCACCGCGCCGGCGATCATCTCCATCTGCGAGGGGGAGACATAGAGGGCGGAGACATTATCGAGGATGAGGCTGTCGCAATCCGCCAGGTCGGTGGCGCGGGTGGGGAGCATGGATGCGTCCCGCACCTGGACATCGATCTGCTGAGACCGGAGGGCGCGGGCCAGGGGCAGGCCGCTGCGGGCATCCGTGCAGACATAGAGGACTTTCGGCCTGCCCTTGACCAGCACGAAGCCGGAGGCCCGGTTGTTCTCCGGGACGGTATCCTCCGCGGCCTCCAGGTGGGCCTCATATGTATAGAAGCCAGGCTTTTCCAGGGTGGCGGGGTAGGTGAAGACATTTTTGCCCGGCGCAAGCTGCACCTTCTGGGATCCCAGGTATCGCCCGCTGCGGAAGAGGCGGAGCAGGGCAGGCTGGGCGGTCAGCGATTCGGCCACCACCTTCAGCTCCACCGGCTCCCCGATCTTGGCCTCCGGGGGCAGGGCCAACTTATCGAGCAGGGCCTCATGGGTGTAAGCGGCCCCAAGGGGAACCGTGTCGATCTCTGTCCTCCCTGCCCGCGCCAGGGTCGCGGCCTGGAGCGCATTCCCCAGGTTTTCGTTGCCGTCCGAAAGGAGGACGATTTTATGGTTGACCCCGGGCGGCAGGGCGGCGTCGGCCAGGCGGATGGCAGCGGCGATATCGGTATAGGAGCGCCCCGGAGCGGAATAGATTTTCGAGAGCTTCAGCCTCGCGGTAGGCATCGCCTCGATGAAAGCATCGCTCCCGAAGACAACCAGGCCCGCCGTGTCGCCCGGCCTCATCCGGGCCGAAGCCCGGCGGATATAATCCAGCGCCTCCCGCTTTCTGGGTTCCGGCACGGAGTCCGAGGCGTCCAGCACGAACATGACCGCCACCGACCGGCTGGGCCGGACGGTCTGGATTCCCGCCAGGGCCAGCAGCAAAGAGAGCGCCACCGCCAGCCGCAGCCCCAGCGACAGCCTCCGCCGGAAGGGCGACAGATCGGCCAGACTCCGCCGCCCCAGCCACCAGAAATAGGCCAGGAGCGGCAGGAGCAACAGGTAATATGGATTGGTGAAATGAATGGGCATGGGTGAAAAGCACCCCCCCAGGCTTCGGGGGCTTAGATGGTGTGGGCTCTTGGCAAGTCTCGTAAAGCCCCTCAAGGCCGCTCCCCCCGCCGAAGTCCGGCGGGGGGCTGGGGGGGCGGTTGCCTCTCCTAAACCCTTCTGTGATATGCGTACCACTCGAAAGCCAGGAACGCCAGGGCGGCCAGCAGGAAATAGCGCCAGATTTCCTTTGGGATGGGGCTGCCGGTGGCGACGGGGGCGTATTTTTGATGGCCGATTTGCAGGCGGTCGGCGGGCCGGAGGTCGGATTCGGCGCTGCTGAGCAGGTTGGCGGCGAACCGCCCGGTGTAGCCGCGGGCCGAGATCCGGTAGAGGCCGACCCGCTCGGTGTCCGGGAATAGCGCCGGGTTCTCGCGAGCGGGCAGGGCCGTTTTGCGGCCTGCGGGGTCGGTGACGGTGACGCGGCGGACGGCAGGGGGCGTCTCGAAGGCGAACGCCTGGCCGGTCTGCACCTGGAGGTTTTCCCGGTCCTGCGGGCGGGCGGCCAGCCACCGGACGCAGTTGGAGATGAAGATGGGAAAGGCCACCCGAAGGGGCAGATCCGAATCGGCCAGCCGGAAGCCGATGAAGACCGAGCGGCGACCCTGCCTTTCCCCGGCCACCACCAGGGGGCCTTCCCCGATCTCGGCCACGCTCTGGCCCCAGGGGGCGGCCTTCACCGCCAGGGCGCGGGCCAGGCGGACCGAGGTGAGGTCGGCGAACCGGGTGAGGGGGTGTGTTTTGCTGGCATCCAGGACGGTCGGCAGGCGCACCTCCCCGGCTACCTCCACCGGCGCTTCCGGGGCGGCGGTGCCGATAAAGACGAGGTTTCCCGGCCCGATCCGGCGGGGGGAGTGGCCGTCGAAGATGACGATATCGTATCCGGGCTGGCCAGTGTAGCCGCCGGGCGAGACTTTGGAGAGGCTGACCCTGGGATCGGCGTTCAGGGCTTTCTCCAGGAAGAGGTTGCCCTCAGTCACCAGGAGGACAGAAATCTCCCGGCGCGGGGTCAGGCAGGCGTAGGCAGCGTTGTCGGCGGCCAGGTCGTCCCTGGCATCGATCCGGGCGGTCAGGACGCCCTGCGCCTGTCCTGCGCCGGTAAAGACCTCAGAGTGGACGCCGCCCGCCCTGACGGTGATCTCGCGGGCGTCCGCCAGGCTGTCGTCTCGGTAAAGCTCCAGAGTGCAGACCCGGCTCCAGGCCGAATAGTTGCGGACCGCGATGAAGATCTGGTCGTCGTTCGGGCCGGAGAGGCTCTGGCGCACATCCAGGGCGGTGATCCCCAGGTTGTCGGCCCGCCTGCCGATGCGAACGAAGCTCAGCGTGCCGGGAAGGGGCGGCATGGCCTCCAGATCGCGGGCGGCCCCGTCGGAGAGGAGGTATATCCGGCTGTCCGGACGGGCGGAGGTGACGGAGGCGGCCAGGGTCAGGGCTTCCTTCAGGCGGGTGGGGGTGTCCGCGGCCTCCGCCCGGCGCAGGGCGGCCTTCAGGTCGGCTTTGGCGGAGGTGAAAGGGGCCAGGATGCGAACGCGGGAGGTGGCGGCCATCACCATCATCTGATCGCCCCGGCCCAGGGTGTCCACCATCGCCAGGGCCGTCCGGCGGGCCTCCTCGAAGCGGGAGGGGCGCACATCGGTGGCCTTCATGCTGGCCGACCCGTCCAGAATGACCACCACGTTCTTTCCCCCCAGCGCCCTGACCCGGACGAAGGGACGGGCGAAGCCTGCCACCAGAAGCCCCACGATGAGCAGTTGCAGGAAAAGGAGCAGGTTCCGGCGGAGCTTCTGAAAAGGGGCATTGGCCTGCACATCCTTGAGCGCCTGGCTCCACAGGTAGACGGAGGAGACGGTCATCTCCTTACGCCTGAGCTTCAGCAGATAGAGCAGCACGATCACAGGCACTAAAAACAGAAGCCAGGTTAGCGATATGGGCTGAATGAAATGCATGGCGCGGAGGCACTCCCTCATGAATACGGCAATCCTGAATATATTATCCGGTGTTCCGGGCGGTAAGTCAAGGGGTTTGAGGGGCAAAATACCGCATTTGTTGCGGTAGGGGAGGGCGGGGGGGCAGGGGGCAGGGTTTCGGGAGACGGGAGAAGCCCACATGGGCAGGACAGGCGGCGGACAAGAGGCAGGGGCAGGCTATGTGAGTCAAAAAGTGGAGTGAAGTGAAGCTATTTCTCTATGTTAGCCCAAGCTGCTACCTACCCGAATTGAGGGCGATGCATCGCGCCCCTACCCCGCATCGGCCTCCATTCGGGTAGGTAGCAGCTTGGGTGTTTTTACTGAATTTACTTGTCAGCCTGTTTCAGCGCCTCAGAAAATACCTTGTTGCCTGCTATTGTGTATCCTGAAACCCAGGCAACACGATTGGCATGCCCCTGCCGTTCCCTGGCAGAGCCGACCGGGCTTTTTGAGCTATATCCCCGGTTGACATGGGGCGGGCTTGTCGGTTATAATGCGAAGGGTGCGGGAGGGCTGCGTGGTTGAAGTCGCCGATTATGCGTGGAAGCGGATGGTGGGCGCGGTCGAATATGTCGGCGCGACCAGCCTCCTTTTTTTTCAGACCCTTCGCCATCTGCTCCGTCTGGCTGTCGGGATCGGCGATACCATCGAGCAGATGTCCCTTATCGGCGTGAACTCGATGGGCATCACCCTGATGACGGTCGCTCTTTCCGCAGCGGTGCTGGCCCTCCATACCAGCGGCCTGATGGTCAAATACGGGGCGGGCAGCTTTGTCGGCGGGGTGATCGCCGTCTCTCTGGCCCGCGAGACGGCCCCGGTGCTGGTCGGTATCGTGGTGTCCGCCCGGGTCGGGTCGGCGATTGCGGCGGAACTGGGCTCGATGGTGGTGACCGAGCAGATCGAGGCGCTCCGTTCCCTGGCGGTCAGCCCGGTGCAATACCTGGTCGTGCCGCGCTTCCTGGCGGCCATCGTCATGCTTCCCCTGCTGACCATGAACGCCAACCTTGTCGGGATGGTCGGCGGCTACCTGGTCGCCATCAATTACGGCGTGACCCAGGCTTCCTATATCAATGCGGTCAAGATGATGCTCCCGGTCTACGACCTGGTGATGGGACTGGTCAAGACGGCCTTTTTCGGGGCCATCATCACGGTCGTCAGTTGCCACCAGGGCCTGGGGACAAAAGGGGGCGCGTCCGGGGTCGGGCGTTCCACCACAACCGCGGTGGTGCTTTCGATCCTGTTTGTCTTTATTTCCGATTTCATCCTTTCCTATATCTTCTGGTGAAACGCGGGCGGAGTTCTCATGATTGCGGTGGAGAACCTGGAGCGCCGGGTGGATGGCCGGGTCATCCTGAAGGATATCAGCCTTGAGGTGCGGAAGGGCGAAATCCTGGCGATCATGGGCATGTCCGGCTGCGGCAAAACGACCCTCTTGAAATGCCTGGGGGGGCTGATCCGCCCCTCCTCCGGGCATATTTTTATCGGCGAGGATGAAATCACCTCCCTCAGCGAGCAGGAATTGAACCGCGTCAGGCGCAAGATCGGGATGGTCTTCCAGTACGCCGCCCTGTTCGATTCGTTGAATGTCTATGCGAACGTGGTCTTCGGGCTGAAGCGCCATTTCAAATACAGCGAAAAGGAGATGCGCGAGCAGGCAGCGGAGAAGCTCTCCCTGGTGGGCATGGAAGGCACGGAAGATCTGATGCCGTCCCAGCTCAGCGGCGGGATGCAGAAGCGGGTCGGCCTGGCCCGCGCCCTGGCGACCAATCCCGACGTGCTGCTTTACGACGAGCCGACCAGCGGCCTCGATCCCATCATGGCGACCGTCATCGACGAATTGATCGTATCGATGCGGGACCGCCTGGGGGTGACCTCGGTGGTCGTCTCGCACCATATCCCGAGCATTTTCAAGATTGCGGATAAGGTGGCGATGCTGCATGACCGCGGCATCGCCGCCATGGGAACTGCCGAAGAGATCCGGGCCACCGAAAATCCGGTGGTGCGCCAGTTTGTCGAAGGCCGGTCGGAAGGGCCTATCGAGGTGGTGCGGGATGTGTAAGCCGAGGTGAGTTATGCCGATCCGCTCCGAACTCAAAGTCGGTCTTATCGTGATTCAGTCGGTCATCGCCCTGGCCCTCGTGGTATACTTCCTGGGCCAGTTCGGGCTGAAGCGGCACGGTTATACGGTCAATGCGGCCTTTCAGGATGCCTCCGGGATCGATAAGGGGTCCGTGGTGCGATTGGCCGGGGTTCAGATCGGCACGGTGGAAGAGGTATTTCTCTCGGACGCCCGTCCGGTCGTCAAGATGCGCCTTCAGTCGGGCGTCACCCTTTATAAAAACTACCGCATCAGCATCGCCTCCGGCGCTCTGATCGGCGAAAAATACGTTCAGATCACCCCGCAGAAGCCCCTCGGCAAGAAAATCGAGTCGGGCAGCACCGTTGCCGGGCAGGATGCGGTGCAACTGGACACGATCATGCTTCAGGTCAGCGATCTGGTGAAGGAATTTCACGTGACCGCCCAATCGGTCAACCGGCTCCTCCAGGATGATGAGATCAACAAAGGCATCAAAGAGGCTTTGAACAATATCACCCAGGCGACCGAAGGGGCCAGGCTGCTGGCCGTCCAGCTTCAGGGACTGGTGGCCCAGAACGAAACGAATATCAACCACACGCTCAGCCAGGTGGCGAAAGCCTCCGATGACGTGAAAGCCACCACCGGGGAGATCCGGAGCCTGATCTCCAGAGGCCCCTTAAGGGAAAACCTGAACGGAATTATGGTTTCCCTGAACAGCGCCGCCCGGAAAGCAGACGGGCTGGCGAGCCAGTTGCAGACTACGATGGATCGGGTGCCTCCGCTGATGGATGAAGTGCAGGGGACGGCCACCGATACGCGGTCCGTGGTGAATAAGGTCGGAACCGTGGTGGACGACGTTCGCAAGGTGACGGCGGACCCGCAGGTGGAAAAGGATCTCAAGAACACCCTGGTCAATGTCCGCCAGACCTCCGAGCGGCTGAACGACATCACCGCCAGCGCACAGCGCATCCTGGCCCGCGCCGAAAAGATGCGCGGGATCCGCATCATGCCTGAAGGCACCGAGCTGCGCTACGATTTTATGAAGGCCACCCGGCCCCAGGGCGTCCGGGCCGATCTTAACCTGTATATCCCCCGGGACAAAACGAATTTTTACCAGATGGGCATTTTCGACGCTACAGAATCGAACCAGTTGAACTTCCAGTTCGGCCGTGTGCTGGGGAGCCGGACGAATATCCGCTGGGGCATCTATGCCTCCAAGCTGGGTATCGGCAGCGGCTACCGCATCAGCAACAGCACCGAACTCATCGCCGATCTCTACGATCCGAACCGCCCTCAGTTCGACCTCCGGGCCTACCGGAGTATGAACGAAAGCTGGGGCCTCTGGGCAGGCTGGGAAAGGCTTTTCGGGCGCAACACCTTTTTGTTCGGAGCGCGGTTCAGACAGTTTTAACCCCATCACATATGAAGGAGACAAGAAAGAGCCGATGAAAGTGATACTTCAGCAGGATGTCGCCAATGTGGGCAAAGAAGGCGAAGTGAAGGAAGTCGCCGACGGATACGCGCGGAATTTCCTGATCCCCAAGAAGCTGGCCCTTGCGGCCACCGCCGGAAACCTCCGGTCCCTCAAGAACGAGATGGACGCCGTCCAGCGGAGGAGCGACCGGGCCAAGCAGGAGGCAAGCGACCTCGGGACCAAAATCCAGGCCGCAAGCGTGACCATCAAGGCCCATGTCGGCGCAGGCACCAAGCTCTACGGGTCGGTGACCACCCAGGATATCGCCGACGCCCTGAAAGCGCAGGCGGACATCGATGTCGATAAGCGCAAGATCATGCTCGATGAGCCGATCCGCTCTCTGGGTTCCTTCTCCGTGCCGGTGAAGCTCCAGCGTGGCCTGACCGTAAAGCTGGCCGTGGAGGTGGTGAACGCCGAGGCTCCCGAACCCGCCCCTGCGCCGTCCAGCGCGAAGCCCGCCGAACCCAGCCCGAACGAGCAGGCAACCGACGAGACTCCGGACACGCCAAGCGCCGAAGAGGCATAAGCCATGGACCGCCTGCCGCTCCTGGAGAAAGTGCCGCCCCAGAATCTGGAGGCCGAGCAGTCCACCCTCGGCGCTATGATGCTGGAGCGGCCCGCTATCGAGAAAGCCGTCGAGATTCTCCGGCCCGAAGATTTTTACTGGGAGCATCACCAGGATATCTTCTCGGCTATCGTGGATATCGCCGACCGGGACGAGCCGGTCGACCTGATCACTCTCACCAACCAGTTGCGCGTGACAGGCAAGCTCGATAGAATCGGGGGAGTGGAGTACGTCGAAACGGTTCTCGATGCGGTTCCGAGCGCGGCCAATATCGAGTATTACGCCAAGATCGTCGAGCAGAAGGCGATCCTTCGGCGGCTGATTGGGGTCGCCTCCGATGTGCTGGGGCAGGCTTACGGCACGGTGGAGGACGTGGACGAACTGGTGGACCGGGCGGAGCGGATGATCTTCGGGGTCGCCCAGCGGCGCGTCGGGCAGTATTTCTCCCCCCTCCGGCCCCTCCTGACCGAATCGTTCGAGCGCATCGAGCATATCTCGATGAACAAGGGCGGCACCACCGGCGTCGAAACCGGTTTCACCGACCTGAACTATATCACCTCCGGCCTCCAGCCCTCGGATCTCGTCATCCTTGCGGCCCGGCCCTCGATGGGGAAAACCTCCCTGGCGATGGGTATCGGGCAGCATGTGGGCAAGCAGCTTCCCGCCGCCATCTTCAGCCTGGAAATGTCCAAGGAGCAGCTCGCCATGCGGATGATCTGCTCCGAGGCCCGCGTGGACGCCCACCGGCTCCGCACCGGCTACCTCACCGATGACGACTTCTCCAAGATCGCCCGCGCCGTGGATCAGCTCTGGGATGCCCGCATTTTCATCGACGACAGCCCCGATTGCAGCGTCATGGAGATGCGCGCTAAGTGCCGCCGCCTGAAGGCGGAACAGGGAGAACTGGGCCTGATCGTGGTGGACTACCTCCAGTTGATCCGCGGACACACCCGCAGCGAGAACCGGAACACCGAGATCACGGAGATCGCCCGATCCCTCAAGAGCATGGCCCGCGAGCTCAAAGTGCCGGTTATGGCTCTTTCCCAGCTTTCCCGCGCGGTGGAGCGCCGCGAGGACAAGCACCCCATGCTCTCCGACCTGCGGGAATCCGGCTCCATCGAGGCCGAAGCCGATGTGGTCATGTTCATCTACCGGCCCAAATACTACGACCAGAAAGGAGAGATCTCCCCGGAATCGCAGCAGGAAGGGGAGGAGGCCGAGATCATCATCGCCAAGCAGCGCAACGGCCCCACCGGAACGGTCCGGGTCACCTTTATCCCCAAATACGCTAAATTCGAGAACCGCGCGCCGGATTATATGGAGGAGCGTTAGATGAATGCCTTACTGGTGGGCGGCGGCGGGCGCGAGCACGCTCTGGCCTGGAAGATGGCGCAGAGTCCGTCCCTTACCCGCCTCTACGCCGCCCCGGGCAACGCGGGCATGGCCTCCTGCGCCGACCTTCTCAGCGCCAGAGCGACCGACCTCCCGGCCCTGACCGAATTCGCCGAAAAAAAACGGATCGATCTGGCGGTGGTCGGCCCGGAAAGCCCCCTCATCGCCGGGCTTGCCGATGCGCTCCTCTCCCGGGGCACCAGAGTCTTCGGCCCCACGCAGGCCGCCGCCGCACTGGAAGGCAGCAAGGTCTTCTCCAAGGAACTGATGGCGAAGTATAACATCCCGACCCCCCCGTTCCAGGTGTTCGATGAGGCGGGCCGGGCCAGGGCGTACCTGGAGAGCCTGCCCGATGGCCCTGTGGTGGTCAAAGCCGACGGGGAGGCCGCCGGGAAGGGCGTCTATGTCTGCAAGAGCCGCGCGGAAGCGCAGCAGGCGGTTTCGGCCATCATGGAGGATCACATCTTCGGAGAATCCGGAAACTGGATCGTGATCGAGGAGCGCCTGGTGGGGGAGGAAGCCTCCCTGATGGCCTTCGTGGACGGCGAAACCATCGTCCCGATGATCCCCTCCCAGGATCATAAACGCGCCCTGGACAATGACGAAGGCCCCAACACGGGCGGCATGGGCTGTTATGCCCCTGTCCCTTCGGTCACGCCGCAGGTCTTCGAGGAAGCCTTGAACCGCATCGTTCGCCCCGCCGTCCGGGCCATGATCGCCGAGGGCAGGCCCTACCGCGGCTGTCTCTATGCCGGGATCATGATGACCGACCGAGGACTCAGCACCCTGGAATTCAACTGCCGCTTCGGCGACCCCGAAACCCAGGTGGTTCTGCCTCTCCTCCAAAATGACCTGCTGGAGATTTTTCAGGCCACCGCCGAAGGCAGGCTTGCCGAAATTGAGGTGTCCTGGGCCGACCGGAAGTCGGTCTGCGTCGTGCTGGCCTCCGGCGGCTACCCCGGCGGCTATAAAAACGGCGAAACCATCGAAGGTCTTGAGGAAGCCTCCCGCCTGCCCGATGTCACAGTCTTCCACGCCGGAACCGCCCGCCAGGGCGACCGCTTCGTCACCGCCGGTGGCCGCGTCCTGGGCGTCACCGGCATGGGTCACACCTTCCAGGAAGCCATCGACGCCGCCTACCGAGGCGTCCGGGCCATCCGCTTCGACCGGATGCACTATCGGACGGATATCGCCCGCCGGGTGGCGGGGCGATAGTGCCGGGTTTGTATTTTTGACACCGATGGACATCGATCAGAGCGGACGGGCACCGATAAAAAACATCCGTATTCATCCTGTTCTTATCCGTGTTCATCGGTGGTGAAAAGAAATATCCCTCTCACCAACAAAATCCACCTCTCAGGAGAAAAGCCAATGGTCGGTATCGTAATGGGCAGCGATTCGGATTTGCCGGTGATGCAGGAGGCCGCGAAGGCGCTTGCGGAGTTCGGCATCTCCTATGAGGTCACGGTCGTTTCCGCGCACCGCACCCCTCACCGGGCGGCGGAATACGCCGAAACCGCCGAGGCGCGGGGCCTGAATCTTATCATCGCCGGGGCGGGCGGTGCGGCGCACCTGGCGGGCGTGATGGCCTCCCTGACGCCGCTGCCGGTGATCGGCATCCCGGTCAAGTCCGCCGCCCTCAACGGCCTGGATTCCCTCCTCTCCACCGTCCAGATGCCCCCCGGCGTCCCGGTCGCCACAGTCGGCATCGACGCCGCCCGCAACGCCGGTATCCTGGCCGCCCAGATTCTGGGCGCAAGCGACACCTCTATTCGCGAGAAAGTCAAAGAATTCAAAGCCAAGCTCGCCCGCCAGGTGGACGAGCGCAACGCCAAAGTGCAGGAGCAATTGGGAAGGTAAGTGAGGAAAAGCGTTCCGCTTTTCCTCTCGATAGCAAGGAGACGCCGTGATCGAACGATACACCTTACCGAAAATGAAGGCTGTCTGGACGCTGGAGAACAAATTCGTCCGGTGGCTGGAGGTGGAGCTTGCCATCTGCGAGGGGTGGGTCGAACTGGGCGTCGTGCCGAGGGAATCGCTGGAGAAGATCAGGGCGCTCGCGAAGTTCGATGTGGAGCGCATTCTCTGGATCGAGCAGAACGAGACCCAGCACGACCTGATGGCTTTCGTCAAGAACGTGACCGAGCCGATGGGGGAGGACGGGCGCTTCTTCCACTTCGGGGTCACCTCCTACGATGTGGAGGATACGGCCACCGGCCTGCTGCTGGGGGAGGCGTCCGATATCATCCTGGAAGGGATCGCCCGGCTCTCCGAGGTTATCCGCACCCGGGCGCGGGAGCACAAGAAAACCATGATGATCGGGCGCACGCACGGCATCCACGCAGAGCCGATCACCTTCGGGTTCAAGCTGGCGGGCTGGCTCTATGAGATGCAGCGCAACCGCGAGCGCCTGGAGTTTGCCCGCGAGATGGTCGCCTACGGCAAAGTGTCTGGCGCGGTCGGGACCTATGCCAATGTGGACCCGCGCATCCAGGATTACGTCTGCCGCAAACTGGGCCTCAAGTCCGCTCCGGTCTCCACCCAGATTCTCCAGCGCGACCGCCACGCCCAGTTCATCACCACCCTGGCGATTCTCTCCTCCTCGATGGAGCGGTTCGCCACCGAGGTGCGGAACCTCCAGAGGACGGAAATCCGGGAGGTGCAGGAGTATTTCGCCGCCGGTCAGCGCGGCTCTTCGGCCATGCCGCACAAGCGGAACCCCTGGCGCTCGGAACAGGTTTCCGGCCTGGCCCGGGTCGTCCGCTCCTATGCGGTGGCGGCTCTGGAAAATATCGTCACCTGGCACGAGCGCGACCTTTCCAATTCCTCGGTGGAGCGGGTCATCTTCCCGGACGCCTGCGCGGTGGTGGACTACCAGCTTCACACCTTCGCCCGCATCCTGGAGCGATTGGTGGTCCAGCCCGATCAGATGCAGACCAACCTGGAAAAAATGGGCGACCTGACCTCCTCCGAGCAGGTGATGCTGGCCCTCATCTACAAGGGCCTCACCCGCGAGGAAGCCTACAAGGTGGCCCAGCGCAACGCCGCCCGCGCCTGGGAGGGCGAGGATTTCCAGTCCTGCGTCCGCTCCGACCCCGAAACGCAGCGCTTCCTCACCCCCGAAGAAATAGACCACATCTTCGACCGCCAGCACCACCTCAAAAACCTGGATGTCGTTTTCGAGAGGTTGGGGATTTAAAAAGTCCCGACGTTTCGCTAAAGAAGCATCGTCTTGCATCGGCCCATGGGTGAGATCGTTCTCGCTCATGGGCTTTTTAGTTGATTTCCTTACGGCTTGAAGGACGTTTCTGCCAATTTATTCTTAAGCTATACTGGATGTAAACGAAAAATCATTAAAAGTGTGACCAATTTCACACTCTGGATGTGAATCAGGTCACAGCGCGCTCATGTATTTTGTGATATAATCATTGAAATCCATCAAAGCTGATGGTAGTCAAGCGACAGTTGAAATCCGATGCTGAGCAAATGCGAATAAGGAGGTGGTGCATTTCTAATAGCCACTCGAAGGAGGGATGAATTTTAAGAGTTCGTTGCGGTAGTGTGTATTATATATCAAATATTGTGAATAACTCTGCGAAGGAGGATATTCAAAATGAAATCCGCTTTACAATGTAGTTTAGCTCTTCTGATAGGGTTGAGTTTTTTGCTTGTGGCTCTACCTGTATATGCTACACCTTCTGTCAGTGTTAGTGCGGCGGAATCGGTTTTGTGGGCTAACGGGCCTGCTGCACAGTCGACTCTAATTACTGCTACAGTAAAAGATGGTACTACACCTCTTGTTGACGTAACGGTGAATCTAATCACAACGCTAGGCACTCTCAGCAGTTCAAGCGGCCAGACTGATAGCAGTGGAAAAGTCACTGCTACCCTTTCGACAAACGGCTCGGGCGGTACAGCGACCGTAACTGCGTCCACTACTATCAACAACCAGCTTTACAGCAATCAAACAACAGTGAAATTTACCCTGGGAAGCTGGGACGGCACTTTTGGTGGCAGTGGTACTGGTTCCATCACTTGGAGCGGGTGGAGTGGATCAATTAATGATGCCCAGATAAATGGTATAGATGTTATCAGTGGGCAGCAAGTTAATATCTCAGACGCTACGAGTATGAGCTTATGGGTTAATATGAGTGGCGGGCTTGCTGTGCAAGCCAACGGAAGCGCACAGGTCGGATTTGCCGTTGATTACTCTTGGGTAGGACAAGGGAATAATACTCTCAATCCTCCACTGACTAAAGTTAAAGTCCGTTATTTATATACGCACAATCGCCCTTGCGAACTGAGAGCGAGTCCAGGCATGAATCCTCAGGGGGACGCGAGAGCGCAATCTTCAACACAAGGTTCGGACATGGATAGCGCCGATGTTTACCGCTTATCTATTCCGTCAGCGGGATCTTATGGACAACCCACGGCATTTGGCAATCCTGGTCCTGATCCCCGTGTTCAATCCGAATGGATTTACCCTGAGAATGGTACCGTTTCTCGTACCTATACTGGAAACACTTGGATCGCTCCGTATATCAATACTATCAGATGCCCGCTAGTAACTGACGATTCTAAAGCCAGTATAGTTGGCGGATTTTCATTTGAAGGATAATCTGGTTCGCAAAGCGTTCCTTTCGATAAGAAAAAGGAACGCTTTGCTTTTTAGGGGGATAAAATGAGAACCCATGTTTTACTCTTAATCTTAGCTACAGCCATATTCAGCGTTTCCGACCTTACTGCTCAAGCGCAGAACAAGCCGTCTACCAAAAATCGAGTGGTTCTCAGAACTACCGAGAGAGACCGCTTGTTCCATCAGGCATTGACGCTTCAATTCAAGGAGACGCCTTTGCTGGAAGCCCTTTCGGTGTTGTCGAAAGCGACCAGGATTCCGTTTGAGATCGGCAAAAACTTTATCAAACCCTCGTCCAAAATCACTCTAATATGCTATCAGGCCGCTCCGGCCAAGATTCTGACAGCCATTGCGGAGAATTTCGATGGAGAATGGGTGCGCCGAGGGAAAGCGTTTTACCTGGTGCCGCTGGGCGAAGGAAGCGATCCGATAGTCGATGTCCTGGCACAGGTCGAAATGGGGGTTTCCGGTATTAGTCCTGACAGCAGACAGTCTAACCTCACATCCGAACAAAAACGGATTGTCGAAGGGATACAATCCCGTTTGGATTCGCTTCGTGCCGCCAACCCTCCTTGGCTGCCTGATACTTTCGCTAACAGCGTTCTAAAAAGGAGCGAACAGGGAAACAGAACAACATGGAGTTTGAGTAGCACTTATGGAACGCTTGCCGGAGAACTTTTCGAAGGCGGTGTTGCCGCAAAGTCTTGGTTCTTCTCGAATTCAAACTGACGAGGATAATCTAATGGAAGGCGGTATGAAAAATATGATTCCACAAAGATTAATATATTTATCTTTATATGCTATCATTGTTCTTTTTCTGAGCAGACAGGTATTTGCAGACTCTTCATTATTCTTAATAGATAAAGAGCAGCTTACTAGTATTAAGGTCACGGTCAGGCTGAACGCATCAAAGGGACTCATCGATAATTTGGTCGAATTGAGTGCCAAAACAGAACTGAATTTGGCAACCTCCCTTTCGAATCTAAAAACAAGCCAATCTGCCAGTTTGGCCTTTGAACAAAAGCCATTGTCTGAAGTTCTGGATCAGTTGGCAAAAGCCTACCATGTGCGCTGGCGTCTTGTAAATACGCGAGGTGGAAAGGGCGCTGCTTTTATTCTCTTTGAGGAACAAAAGCCAGGAGATGACAAGAACAGGCTGGCAAAACTCAAAGAAGAGATTTCCGACAAAACGAAGGCGCAAGGATGGAAACTCCCTAATAGCCCTGGCGATGGGACAGGATTCGGCAGCCGAACTCTCCTTGATTGCAATCGTAAAGCGCAGGAGTTCTTAAGGAATCTATCGGAATCATTGGATACTGTGACTCTCAACAGGCTTTCATCTGATGGAATTCCATTCGGCCAGCTTCCGAGCAACCTTCAGCAAAGCATACGCGCCCTGGTGGAAGAATCCAACCGCGCCCATGCTTTCGCCACTGCGGAGGACATTCTATACTATCTGCTGAAGAAGTAAAAGATTAGCCATAAAATACCGGACGCTTTTCTTGATAGCAGGGAACCGTTGGCTTCCCTGCTATTTTTGTGGGAAAAGCAACCTCCACTATATATAGAATTTTTATTTTGACCGGGTACTATATACAGCCCTTTTCTCATGACAAAGGGTTGACAGGAAGGCCGGAAAAAGGGTAAAATGTATCTGTTGGCTGACTCGTTGACAATGCGGATCGGAGGATTACAGAATGGCTGAAACGCACCATCCGGAGGATGACCGACTGCACGAGGAATGCGGGCTGTTCGGCATCCACGCAGACGGGGAGGATGTCTCCCGCCTGACCTATTTCGGACTGTTCCAGTTGCAGCACCGCGGCCAGGAGAGCGCCGGCATCGCCGTCAGCGACGGGCGCGGGATACAGGTTTATAAGCAGATGGGCCTGGTGAGCCAGATCTTCGATGAAGAGATACTCCAGACGCTGGACGGTAGAGCCGCCATCGGCCACGTCCGCTATTCCACCACAGGCTCCAGCATTTTGAGGAACGCCCAGCCGATCATCACCGAATCCGCCTATGGGTCGATAGCGGTGGCCCATAACGGCAACCTGGTCAACGCCGCCGATCTGCGCCTGGAGATGGAGGCCCGCGGAATCCGGTTCCACGCCACCAGCGACAGCGAGATCATCGCCAAAATGATCGCCTACTACCATAAGGGCGATATCGAGGAAGCCATCATCCAGACCATGAGGCGCATCGTCGGGGCCTACTCCCTGCTGGTGCTGACCCCGAAGGAGATGGTCGGGGTGCGCGACCCCTACGGCGTCCGCCCCCTGAGTCTGGGCCGGCTGAACGGCCATCACTACGTCATGGCCTCCGAAACCTGTGCCCTGGACATCGTTTCTGCGAAGGTTTTGAGAGATATCGAGCCGGGTGAGATGGCGACCGTGGATGCGGAGGGAATCCGCTTCCGCCAGGCCGTTTCCAAAATCCGGGACTCGATGTGCATGTTCGAATTCATCTATTTCGCCCGCCCGGACACCTATCTCTACGGCAAGCTTCTCCACACGGCCCGGCGGCGCATGGGCCATCAACTGGCCCTGGAGCATCCGGTGGAGGCCGATGTGGTGGTCGGCGTTCCCGATACCGCCATCCCGGCGGCCATCGGCTATGCGGAGCAGTCCGGCATCCCCTACGGGGAAGGGTTCATCAAGAACCGCTACATTCATCGCACCTTCATTCAGCCCGACCAGCGCCAGCGCGATCTGGGCGTCCGGATGAAGCTGACCCCGCTCGCCGAGACCGTGGCAGACAAGCGCGTGGTGGTGGTGGATGACAGCATCGTGCGCTGCACCACCACAGGCAGCCGCGTCCGCGTGCTGCGCGAGGCCGGGGCGAAAGAGGTTCACGTCCGGGTCAGCTCTCCCCCTATCCAGTATCCCTGTTTCTACGGTATCGATATGGCCGACCAGAAAGACCTGATCGCCGCCCGCATGTCCGTGGAGGAGATCCGGAACTATATCGGGGCCGATACCCTGGGCTATCTCTCCAAGGAAAGCCTGGTCAAAGCCGTGCAGGTGGAGAAGGATCGCTTCTGCTTCGCCTGCTTCGACGGCAAATATCCCGTCGACATCCCGGAGGATATCAAGCAGAGCAAATTCTGCCTGGAATCCGGACGGATGGACATCCCCAGCCGCCGCCTGGAGACCCTGGCGGGCGCGAAGCGGTAGATGTTTTCGCCCGCCAGCGCGGTTATATTTCGTGCCTATAGCCAAGCGGCCCTGTCGCTGTCATTGCGAGAAGCGAAACCGCCTCCTTTGGGTGACCATAAAAGCGAGATAGCTTCGAAGATTTCGCTCCTCACAATGACAGCGATGACGCCCTCAGAGAGACATCATGCAACCCCCTCCCGAAAACCTTCTGGATGAGTATATCCGCTATTTCACCACAGTCGATCAATACGAGGCCGCCCGGCTTCAGATCGAGCTATGGCACTTTGCCGGGCTGAAGGATGAGGCGGCGGCGGGCCGGTTCGTCGCTTTCTGGTTCGACCGGGTGGAAGCGGAGGCGACCCGGCTGGTCGCGCAAGGCCGGTCCGACGAACCCTCCAGCATCCGCAAGGTTCTGGAATCCGACCCCCAAACCCTCCGGGCGCTTCGCGAGGAACTTTGCCTTATTTTACCCCTGATGGACAATCCTAAGCTACAGGATATGGCAAAGGAGTTGTATTGATATGCGGTCCTATTGTATAGGATAGGTAATTTTTATCAAAGATCTTATCTACCTCGACTATAATCGCTTCCAAAGAGGCTTTGATGACCCTCTATAACTAAGAATACAGATGGAAGCATTAGCCTGTCAGTCTATATTCGTTAAAGCGGAGCAAAGAGATATCCGTTTGATCTGGTCATTTATGCATGAAGATGAGACAAACGTATGCCCCTTCCCTAAACGCAGGTAAGAGGTCTACCGTCTGGCAGCCTTATGTGATACCAGGATAGGCCCATATGAGGATATATACCATCTTGCCAAGTCGTTTGAGCAAAAAGGGCTTTCAGCTAAAGATGCAATTCATCTGGCATGTGCGGTATACTCACATGCCGATATCTTTTTAACCTGTGATGATAAATTAACGAAACAGGTCCGGCGGCTAACGCTCGATATTCTCATCATGAATCCTGTCGACTATTTTGTGGAAAGGCAATCACATGGATAAGATCGCAACCATGGAAGATGCGGAGCTGATTATCAACGGCATCGAGGCCCTCAACAATGCCCTCGGCCCTTCCGCGGCGTTGAGGTTTCTATCCTTACTTCATAAGGAGCAGACGGATTACGTGGAAATTTCACGTAAATTGTATGATGGTCAAACTATAGAAGACATCTTTCAAAGAGCCAGGCAGAACTGGAAAGGGTAAAGGAGGTATGCGCACCCCTGGGCAGCGCGATCAATGTCCGATGAACCAGCCGATCACTTATAAAGACGCCGGGGTCGATATCGATGCCAAGAACGAAGCCTTCCGGCGCATCAAAGACCACCTCCGGTCGACCTTCACCGCCGGGGTGGTGAGCGATGTGGGGGCTTTCGGATCGATGTTCGCCCTGGATGCGGGGCCGCCGCCGGTCCTGGTCGCCAGCGCGGACGGGGTGGGAACCAAGCTCAAGATCGCCTTCGCGCTGGACCGCCACCGGACGGTCGGGATCGATATCGTTTCCCACTGCGTCAACGATATTCTGGTGCAGGGAGCCAGGCCCCTCTTCTTCCTGGACTACATCGCCACCGGCAGGCTGAGGCCCGATGTGCTGGAACAGGTCGTCTCCGGCCTGGCTGAAGGCTGCCGTCAGGCCGGGTGCGCCCTCATCGGTGGCGAAACCGCCGAAATGCCCGGCTTCTACGGGGATAATGAATACGACCTGGCCGGTTTCATCGTGGGGGCCGTGCAGCGGGACCGCATCATCGATGGGAAGGGCATCTGTCCCGGGGACGCCATCCTGGGTCTGGCCTCCAGTGGCCTGCACACCAACGGCTATTCCCTGGCCCGGAAAGTGCTTCTGGAGGTGGCCGGCATCGGGCTGGAGGAAGCGGTTCCCCTTCTGGGCCGATCCCTGGGCGATGAACTGCTGGAACCCCACCGTTCCTATGCGGCCTCCGTCCTGCCCGTGATGGAGAAGGTTTCGGTCAAGGGCATGGCCCATATCACCGGAGGGGGCTTTTATGACAACATTCCCCGCATCCTTCCGGAAGGCTGCCAGGCCGTGATCGATGCTTCTGCCTGGCCCGTCCCGCCCGTTTTCCGGCTGATCCGGGAGAAAGGGCAGGTTCCCGACCGGGAGATGTACCGCACCTTCAATATGGGCGTCGGCCTGGTCCTGTTTGTCGGCGGCGAGGAGGCCGAAGAGTCCGCCCGGCTTCTCCGGGAGCGCGGCGAGACGGTTTACAGGATCGGGGAAGTGTCCCGGGGAGAGAAGAAAACGGTCGTCAAGGGGATAGGAGGCGAGTGATCATGAAATCGGTCCGTCTGGCAGGGCTTCTCTCCGGTCCCCGCAGCGGCAGCACGCTCCAGTCTGTCATGGACGCCTGCAAGCAGGGGGACATCCCGGCGGAGATGGCCGCCGTGATCGGGGTGAATGCCGCCGGAGCCTATGCCATGGAACGGGCCGAGATATCCGGGGTGGAGCGCATCTTCATCGATGCCTGCTCCTTTGCCGATGAGGGTGCCTACCACGCCCATCTCCGCCGCCTCCTGGAGGAGCGCGGGGTCGGTCTCATCGTTCTCTGCGGCTATATGCGCCGCCTCAGCCCCGATTTCGTCCATGCCTACATGAACCGCATCATGAACATCCACCCGGCTCTCATCCCTTCCTTTTGCGGGAAGGGGATGTACGGTATGGCCGTACATCAGGCCGTCCTGGATTACGGCTGCAAGCTGAGCGGCTGCACCGTCCACTTCGCCGACGAGGAGTACGACCACGGTCCGATCATCCTTCAAATCCCTGTTCCCGTCCTGGACGGCGACACCTCGGAAACCCTTTCCGCCCGCGTCCACGAACAGGAGATGATCGCCTACCCCCGCGCCATCCGCTGGTTCGCCGAAGGCCGCCTCTCTGTGGAAGGGCGGCGGGTGCGGGTGCGGGAATAGGGGGCCGTCTTTTTAGCACAGATGAACACGGATAAAGGCAGGATAGACACGGATATATTTTTATCTATGTCCATCCGTTCGGATCGGTGTTCATCTGTGTCCAAAACATACATCCACGCAACGAGATAATCTTTCAGGAGGCAATATGGCTATCAAGAGGGCACTGCTCAGCGTTTCGGACAAAACGGGGCTTCCGGAACTGGCCCGGGGCCTGTACGGGATGGGAGTGGAGATGATCTCCACCGGCGGGACGGCGAGGGCGCTGGAGGAGGGAGGAGTTCCGGTCATGCAGGTGGCTCAGGTGACCGGCTTCCCGGAGATGCTCGATGGCCGGGTGAAGACGCTCCACCCCAATATTCATGGGGGGCTGCTGGCGGTGCGTTCCGATGAGGCGCATATGGCCTCCCTCGGGGAGCATGGGATCCTGCCCATCGATCTGGTGATCGTTAACCTCTACCCGTTCGCCGAAACGGTGGCCCGGCCCGGCGTGACCTTCGCGGAGGCCGTCGAGAATATCGATATCGGTGGCCCCTCCATGATCCGCTCCGCCGCCAAAAACCATGCTTTCGTGGCCGTGGTGGTCGATCCCGCCGATTACCCGGCGGTTCTGGAGGAAATGAAAGCCGGAGAAGGGGAACTTTCGGAGGCAACCCGCAGGCGACTGGCCGCCAAAGCCTTCTCTCTGACCGCCGCCTACGACCGCCGGATCGCCGCCTACCTTGCCGGGCGACTCGGCGAGGGCGCGGGGCTACCGGAACGGATCGAGCTTTCCCTGCCCAAAGCCCGGGATCTGCGCTACGGGGAGAACCCGCACCAGAAAGCCGCCTTCTACCGGGAAGAGCAGATCGCCCTCCCCTGTGTGGCGACCGCGCGGCAGCTTCACGGCAAGGAGATCTCCTTCAACAATATCAACGACCTGGACGCCGCCTTCAGCCTGGTCAAGGAGTTTGAGGAACCGGCCTGCGCCATTATCAAGCATACCAACCCCTGTGGCTGCGCCTGTGGGGATCCCCTGGCCGAAGCCTACCGCCGCGCCCTGGAAGCCGATCCCATCTCCGCCTACGGCGGGATCATCGCCTTTAATAAGGAGGTGGATGCGGAGACCGCCTCGGCCATCGGGTCGGGCGGCTTCGTGGAGGCGATCATCGCCCCGGCATACGCGGCAGGGGCGCTTGAAGCTCTGACCACCCGTAAGAAATGGGCCGTCAACCTCATGGTTCTGGAGACCGGCAGCCCGGAAAAGGTCGTCCTGAAAGACCCAGACCGGCTCGATTTCAAGAAGGTGGAGGGCGGCCTTCTTGTCCAGGAAGCCGACCACAAAGAGACAACCGCCGCCAACCTGAAGGCTGTTTCCCGGCGACCGCCCACCGAGCAGGAAATTGCCGATCTCCTCTTCGCCTGGAAGGTGGTCAAGCACGTCAAATCCAATGCCATCGTGATCGCCCGAAACCGGCAACTGCTGGGGGTAGGGGCCGGCCAGATGAACCGGGCGCAGCCTGTCGAACTGGCTGTCCGCCAGGCAGGCGAGAAAGCGCGGGGCGCGGTTCTGGCCTCCGACGCCTTCTTCCCCTTTGCCGACGGTCCCGAAACCGCTGCCAGAGCGGGCGTCACCGCCATCATCCAGCCCGGCGGCTCCAAAAAGGACGAAGACAGCATCGCCGTGGCCGACCGGCACGATATGGCAATGGTATTTACAGGGGTGCGGCACTTCAAGCATTGAGGGGTGAGGATCGCAGTCATCGGGAGGAGAAGATGATCATATCTTACTCTCTTTTATTTGATGCGATAGACGTCGCAGATCAATAAAGTAGAGGATATTGGCCTGGTTTCCGGCGCGTCTCAGCCCGTGAGTCCGGTTTCTCATATGACCTGCTGTAGAGACAGGCCATCACCAGATAGCCGGTTGTGAGGATCAAAGCCAAATACGCTCCCGAAGCGGCGCTCTGGATCCAAGCCTGGAAGGGAGAAAAAGACTCGATCCAGTTCACACGACTCAGTATACTCAAGAGATACCCGGAGCCGTCCCAGGGGTGACAAAGTCAGACGCCCGCCAGCATGAGCCAGGCAATCGCAGCCCGGCTTATCGAGCGAGGCCGGTATTTCCAGAAGGCTTCGCAGGCTACCAGGATGCCGCCGGCATCCCCGAATGCTGCGCTCTGGTGAGTGAAGTCTACCGTTTTCTGGGGGCTTCCGACCGCTTCGACTGGCTCATGACCAACACCGGCCACGCCCATTTTGAGGCGGATCGGACATACAGTTGGCTCGTCCGCTGGCTGTCGCCTCCGCCGAAGCCTAGACCCGGCTTCGTGCTGTTCACCGGCAGCGGATGGCAAAGCAATATTCTCTGAGCCTTCGGCAAGCTCCTCTGGGTGCCCGTTCCACAGCGTCTGATCGGTAGGTTTCCCGAAACAATCATCCTGTCCGGTTCCATTCGAAACTCGCCTCCCCTCGGCGACCATCGCGAAGGGTATGTCGTCTCACATGCCGCATCAGACAGTTGATCTTTTGCCATTGCCTTATGACTTGCCTCGCTATCATCGCAGGAGAAAATATATTGATTTGCGCCCGTAATACCTATCATATCTTAATCCAAAGGAGAGAACCATGTTTCGTTTGAAATGCAACTTACCCTGTTTCATTCTTATGGCGGTATTGATCGTATCCCTCATCCCGACGCTCTCTGCAGGCAGCCCGCTTCCCAAAGTTAAGAATGTGGTCGTCATGATCGCAGATGGGTGCGGATACAACCATATCGAGGCGGCCAGCCTCTACCGGCATGGACGGACCGGCGGGCTTATCTTCCGGCAGTTTCCGGTCCGGCTCGGGATGAGTACCTATCCGGATAAGGGGGGCTACGATCCCGCCGCCATCTGGGGCAGCTTTGCCGCCGCGAAATCAGGAGCTACCGACTCGGCGGCGGCGGCGACCGCGATGGCGGCCGGGATCAAAACCTACAACGGGGCTATCGGCATGAATCCCGATAAGCAGCCGGTCAGGAATGTGCTGGAACGGGCCGAGGAACTCGGAAAGGCGACGGGGGTGATCACCAGCGTGCCCCTCTGCCACGCGACGCCTGCCAGTTTCGTGGCCCATAACGCCGGGCGTGGGGAGTACGCGCAGATCGCCCAGGAAATGATCCTGAAAAGCGGGGCCGATGTCATCATGGGGGCAGGCCATCCCTTCTTTGACGATAACGGACAGCACAAGGGGAAGGACGTATCCTACGACTATGTCGGCGGGCCGGAAACCTGGAGCGCCGTGCTATCGGGCCGGGCCGGAGCGGATGCGGACGGAGACGGCACGCCCGATCCCTGGACGCTTGTCCAGACCCGTTCCGAGTTCCAATCCCTGATGGCAGGCCCTACCCCGAAGCGGGTGCTGGGCGTCCCGCAGGTCCGCAGCACCTTACAGCAGGGCCGCAGCGGGGACGCGAAAGCCGACCCTTACCGGGTTCCTTTTACCCCCACCGTTCCCACTCTGGTGGAGATGGCTCAGGCGGCTCTGAACATCCTGGACAACGACCCGGACGGCCTCTACCTGATGATTGAGGGAGGGGCGGTCGACTGGGCGGCACACGCCAACCAGTCCGGTCGGATGATCGAGGAAGAACTTGAATTCTCCAGGGCCGTCGAGGCGGTCGTCTCCTGGGTCAAGAAAAACAGCAACTGGGACGAAACGCTCCTGATCGTCACCGGCGACCATGAAACCGGCTACCTGACCGGTCCCGGCTCCGACCCCGGCTGGAAGCCCCTGGTCGGCAAGGGCAAAGGCAATCTGCCCGGCATGGAGTGGCATTACGGCAGCCACACCAACAGCCTGATCCCCTTTCACGCCCGGGGCTGCGCCGCCCGCCTCTACCGCGCCTGTGCATCCCGGCAGGACCCGGTGCGCGGAGCCTATCTGGACAATACCGACATCGCCCGAGGCATCTTCGAGTTGTGGAGCGGGCAGTAGATAGAGCGTTTACGCGGGCTTTTATCGGGATAAGCAGCATGGGGCGCGATGAATCGCGCCCCATAGCGATCCAGATCAGGGTGACTGTCCCGCCGGGGCGGGGTGCGGGACTTTGATAGATGGTTACCTAACCCCCTGGCCCCCTTCCCGAAACGGGCAGGGGGAGGAGATGGGATGGTCAAGTACCGCACCCTCTGTCCCCCTCTCCCCGGAGGCGCTCCGGCGCATCCCTTGGGTTTCGGGGAGAGGGGCCAGGGGAGAGCGGTCCCCCCTCCCCCAGGAGCGGAGGATCTTTTACCTTATCTGGATCGCGATGGGGCGCGAACAATCGCGCCCCTTCGTTGCCTTGACGCTATATTTTTCGAGGGTTTCAGCCAATAATGTTAGGAAAGCGATTCGGCTGCCTCCCTCATCCAGGCAAAAGGTTTATCGGAAAAATATGAATCCAGGCAAGATACTGCTCGTTGAAGACGACCAGCTTTCGCGGATGATCATGACACGGAAATTGAAAAACGCGGGCTTCGAGGTGGTCGTGGCCGAGCACGGCGAAAAGGGGCTGGAGATAGCCTATTCCGAGGAGCCGGACATCATCCTCTCCGATTGGATGATGCCGCGCCTCGACGGGCCGCAGCTCTGCCAGGCTATCAAGTCCGATTCCAAGCTGCGGTATATCTTCTTCATCCTTCTCTCCGCCCGCGGCAACACCACCGACCGAGTGGACGGCCTTTCCACCGGGGCTGACGAATACCTGGCGAAGCCCTGCCCGGACGAAGAGCTGATCGCCCGCCTTCAGGCAGGCATGAGGCTGGTCAATCTCCAGAAGGAACTGCTGCGCCTCCAGGCGGAGCTGGCGGAGAAAAACAGGATCCTGGAGCAGCTTGCCACCACCGATCCTCTGACCACCCTCTACAACCGCCGCCATTTCATGGACGTTCTGGACGGCGAACTTTCGCGGGCCGCGCGCTACCAACGCCAGCTTTCCTTCGTGATCTGCGATATCGACAATTTCAAGAAGATCAACGACACCTACGGCCACCAGGTGGGAGACCAGGTTTTGATCCAGACGGCGGCCCTCTTGCAGAAAAGCATCCGATCCACCGATGTGGTGGCCCGCTACGGCGGGGAAGAGTTCGTGATCGTTCTGCCGGAGCATACCCTTCAGGGTGCCCTGGTGGTAGCGGAGCGCATCCGCGCAAGCATCGAGCGGACGCTGATGCTCCTTCCTGACGCCTCTCCGCCCATTTCGGTCACCATGAGCTTCGGGGTGGCCGAATGGCATCCCGCCATCCATTCCACCGCCGACCATCTCATCCGCGAGGCCGATGACGCCCTCTATACGGCCAAGCGCACCGGCAAAAACCGCGTTTGCACCGCTATGACGGCAGGCTGCGAAAACGCGGCCTGACGATAAACGCGCCCTGATTATGAAGTCAGGGCGCGTCTGCCTCGCATCGCTCGCCTATCGTAAAAAGCCTATCCACTCGCCTTCGCTGCCGCCAAGGTCGCGCTCAATATTGCGCTGACAGCCGCCGACCACGCCGGGTTAAACGTGATGCCCGGCCCTTCGCAGACAAGCCCGGACGTCAGAACGCTGGCTGCCATGCAAACCGGCGCAACCCACAGCATGGCTTTGATTTTAGCCGCGGCTTTCATATCATAACCCCCGCTTGGCTCGCCACACCTCATGATAGACGCCGAACCCCAATCCCACCAGAGCGCCCAGAACGGGAACCGAAATCAGCCAGCCGACCGCCGCGCCTGCGGCAGTCTTCGCGCCCACACGGGCCAGAGCCGTTTCCGCACGCATAACCACCACCTCCTGCTTCTGGTAACGAAAAGTTTCCCAAAAAGTTACGGCAAAACGGGCGATAAGGGCAAGGTCGGTGGGCATTCGGCTCAATTCGCGCCCTCCAGCGCCCACAGGCAGGCAAGCGCCTCCTCTTTCCATCTCTTCAGATCCTCGCGGCTCAAGAGCGGCTCGATCCGGGCCAGCAGGCTCTGCTGATCGGTCTCCGGCTCAATAGCTGGAGGAAACTACCGGGCAATGTATACTCTTCGAAATACCAGATGGTTTCCTCCATGCAATAAAGCCTGACCAGTTCCAGCAGATGAGCGATCAGGCCGCATCGTTCTCTTCCGCCCAACGCGCGAAGAAGTCGCCCCAATCTGTCAGCCCGATCTCCGCCCGGTCCTGCCTCTTCGAGAGGATCGGGAAGAAGAAACCGTTGAGGATATCATCTATAAAGAAAGCGCAGGAGACTGAGCCGGCCCCTCTTACGTTAAAGATAAAGGCCGAAGTTCGTTCCCGGAAGATGTCTCTCAGCGCGGTTTCCAGAGCCTCCCAGACGCCTGAATCGCGGTATAGCCGCTCGTTCTCCCGGATCAGGCGATAAAAAGTGATGTAGAGCATCTCATATTGAAATCCGTCTTCGGCTTCCGAAAGCAGTTCGACCAGCCGGGGGACGAAATACGAGCCCTGATCGGGCGTGCTGAAGCAGACGTCCAGATGATCGACAGGATTCGCCAGCATGGCCTCTGTCAGTTCTCCCCTGGGTGTGCTCAGAAGCAGGCGTTCCTCTTGACGGCTGACGCAGCAGTGGAAACTGCGGTGCAGGGAAGTCGGGCGCGAGAACGCCCGGTCGAAAGCCTCGTATAAGCGTATGATGGACGGAAGCATGAGGTTTCCTTTTGTTGCAAGCTGAACATATACGGTTGCGATTTGGCCGGGGCCGGGGTCTTTAACTCGCTTTGCTTTTCTAAAAACCCGAGTGGCTGCCGGTGAACAAGAGCGCAGGAACGTCCCGTAGGGGCGCAATTCATCGCACTCTACAGCGTCCACAACCCGACCCGGGCCGGTGGCGGCTTGGGTGAAAATATCGTCTCTTCTCTATTCAACACAAAAGGCCGGGGATAGATTCGGGGCTTTCTTCCGGTCATTCTTCTTCGCACACAGAGGAAAAACCTGTTAGCGGTATGAAATATCATCAAAATAACGATGAGTCTGACTTATAAGACGCAAGGGGTTATCGCATGGAATCTATCAGGGAATTCGAGCGCATCATGGTGGCGAATCGGGGCGAGATCGCCATCCGGGTGTTTCGCGCCTGCACGGAATTGGGCAAGCGCACCATCGGCATCTATTCCAAAGAGGACAAGCTCTCTTTGCACCGATACAAGGCGGATGAAACCTATCTGGTGGGTGAGAACGCTGACCCGGTGAAAGCTTATCTGGATATACCGGGCATCCTGTCCATCGCCCTCAGGCATCGGGTGGACGCCATCCATCCGGGCTACGGCTTTCTCTCGGAGAACCCGGCTTTCGCCCGCGCCTGCCAGGAAGTGGGCGTGACCTTTATCGGCCCCACGCCGGATCTCCTCGAATTGATGGGCGACAAGGTGGCGGCCCGCAAGCAGGCAGAATCGGCCGGCATCCCGATTGTCCCCGGAACGGAAGAACCGGTCAGAACCCTGGAGGCGGCTCTGGGGGCGGCGGAAAAGATCGGCTACCCGGTCATCTTCAAGGCGTCCTTCGGGGGCGGCGGGCGCGGGATGCGGGTGGCCCGCACCCCGGAGGAAGTGGCTCAGGTCTTCGAGCAGGCCACGCGGGAGGCTTCGGCTGCCTTCGGGATCGGGGATATCTTCATCGAGAAATATCTGGATTCACCCAAGCACATCGAGGTCCAGATTATCGGCGACCGCTACGGCAACACCACCCATCTCTTCGAGCGCGACTGCTCCATCCAGCGCCGGCATCAGAAAGTGGTGGAAATTGCCCCCTGTCCCACGCTCGATGAGGAGCGGCGCAAGGAATTGTGCGAGGCGGCCCTGGCCCTGACCCGTTCGGTCGGCTACATCAACGCCGGGACGGTGGAATTCTTGCTCGACCAGGAGGGCCGTTTCTACTTTATCGAGATGAACCCCCGCATCCAGGTCGAACACACCGTTACCGAGATGATCACCGGGGTCGATATCGTGAAAACGCAGATCCGGATCGCAGAAGGGCACTCCCTGAACAGCCCGCAGATCGGCCTGGGCCATCCGGAAACGATGCACCGGCACGGCTTCGCCATCCAGTGCCGGATCACCACCGAGGACCCGGCCAACAACTTCGTGCCGGACTACGGGCGGCTGGCCCACTACCGTTCCGCCGCAGGCTTCGGCATCCGGCTGGACGCCGGGACCGCCTTTTCCGGGGCGGTCATCACTCCGTTCTACGATTCGCTCCTGGTCAAAATCTCCGCCCACAGCCTGACCCTGGAGGATTCGGCCCGCAAGATGGCCCGCGCCCTCAGCGAGTTCCGGGTGCGCGGCCTTCGCACCAACATCCCCTTCCTGGAGAAAGTGGTCATCCACCCAGCCTTCCTGGCGGGCCGGTGTGATACCGGCTTCATCGAGAAAACCCCCGAACTCTTCGACTTCATTCCCAGGGAAGACCGGGCGACCAAACTGCTTCAGTTTATCAGCGAAATCTCTATCAATGGCAACCCGGACGTGCCGAAAGATTTCCCTGTCCCCAAACTGCGCCAGCCGGTCGTCCCCCCTTATGACCCGGACAGCCCCATCCCGGAGGGAACCCGCGATATCTTCAAAAAGCTGGGTCCGGAAAAGTTCTCGGAATGGGTGCTGGCGCAAAAATCCCTGCTTTTGACCGACACGACCCTGCGCGACGCCCACCAGTCCCTTCTGGCAACGCGGGTTCGCACCTTCGATATGCTCAATATCGCCCACTCGAAGGCCCGGAACCTTCAGGGGTTCTTTTCCCTGGAAATGTGGGGCGGAGCCACCTTCGATACCTCCATGCGCTTCCTGAAGGAATGTCCCTGGGAGCGGCTGGCCGTTCTGAGGGAGGCGATGCCCAACATTCTCTTCCAGATGCTCCTGCGCGGAGCCAATGCCGTCGGCTACACCAACTACCCGGATAACGTGGTGCGTTATTTCATCCGGGAGGCTGCCGTCGCCGGGATCGATATCTTCCGCATCTTCGATTCCCTGAACTGGATCCCGGGGATGGAAAAAGCGATCCAATACGTGCGGGAGGCCGGGGCCATCGCCGAGGCCGCCATCTGCTACACCGGCGATATTTTCGACCCGGCCCGTCAGAAATACAGCCTGGACTATTATCTCAAGCTGGCGAAAGATCTCAAGGCTCTGGGGACCAATATGCTGGCGATCAAGGACATGGCCGGCCTGTGCCGCCCCTATGCCGCCCGGGCGCTGGTGAAGGCGCTGAAAGAGGAGACCGGGCTTCCCATCCACTTCCACACCCACGACACCGCCGGGGTGCAGGCGGCTTCCATCCTGATGGCCGCCGAGGCCGGGGCCGACATCACCGATGTGGCTCTGAGCGCCATGTCGGGCCTCACCTCTCAGGTCAACCTCAACTCCATTGTGGCCGCCCTCCAGCGCCAGGAACGTGATACTGGGATCGATATAGACACGCTCGATACATTCTCATATTACTGGGAGGCCGTCCGGGAATACTACTCGCCCTTCGAGAGCGGCATGAAGGCCAGCACCGCCGATGTCTATGTCCACGAGATCCCGGGCGGCCAGTACAGCAACCTCCGCCCCCAGGCCGAATCGCTCGGCCTTGGAGATCGCCTGCCCGAGCTGAAGCGGATGTACGCCACCGTCAACGAGATGTTCGGGGATATCGTCAAAGTGACCCCCTCCTCGAAGGTGGTGGGGGACATGGCGCTCTACATGATGACCAACAACCTCACCCCGGAAGATATCTACGAGCGCGGCTACGATCTGTCGTTCCCGGCCTCAGTGATCGGATTCTTCGCGGGAGAGATCGGGCAGGTTCCGGGCGGGCTTCCCGAAAAGCTCCGGCGGGTCATCCTCAAAGACAGGCCGCCTGTCGAGGGAAGGCCGGGCGACCACCTGCCGCCGGTGTCGCTCGAAAAAGTGCGGGAAGACCTGGAAGGCAAGCTCCAGCGCAGCGCCACCGACCAGGAGATCGCCTCCTACCTCATGTATCCCGATGTCTTCCTGAAATTCGCGGAACACCGCCAGAATTACTCGGACGTCTCCATCGTGCCGACCTCCGTATTCTTCTACGGCATGGCTCCGGGCGAAGAAACCACTATCGAGATCGAGAAGGGGAAGACCCTGTTCATCAAGCTGATCGCCATCGGCGAGCCGAACGAGCAGGGCGTTCGCACCCTCTTTTACGAGTTGAACGGCCATCCCCGCTCGGTGGAGGTCTTCGACAAGTCCCTGGGCATTGAGGTCAAGACCAATCTGAAGGCCGACCCGGACAACTTCCATCACGTCGGCGCTCCCATGCCCGGCATGGTGGTGGCCGTCCCCATCAATCTCGGCGACACGGTGCAAAAAGGAGACAAGCTGGTCGTTATCGAAGCCATGAAGATGGAAACCACCATGAACAGCCCCCGCGACGGAGTTGTCAAGGACATCCTGGTCAGCCGTGGCGTCCGTGTGGATACCGGTGACCTGCTGGTGGTCTTTGCGTAATTCATGGGATAACTTCAGGACTTTCGCTTGGCTTCAAGGCAGATCGGTATGGCTGTCATTGCGAGGAGCGAAGGGGTGTAGCAATCTCCGGGTCTGTAGAAAAAAGAGATTGCCGCGTCGCTGCGCTCCTCGCAATGACATGCAGGCGAAAGTCCTGAGATGATAGAATGCACCCTTTTAGGAGGCATCATGGCTCTCTTCGATTGGCTTCGCGCCAGAGGCATGACACGGCTGACTGTTCTTCAGGACTGGCGGCAGAATGCCTTCGAGGTATACGCCGTTCGTGAATGGGACGAATCGGCCCGCTGGTCGGAATACCCGGAGAAAGACCCGGCCCTCCCGAAGGCGCGGGTGCGCTCTCTGGACGCTTCCCGCCTGCTCGGTGATGCCGCCTTGCAGAACGGCCTCGCCGATGTGCTGGACCTCATGCGCCTGGGCCGCCACGAGCGGCTGGACCTGGCCTATGAGCCTGCGCGTGACATCCGCTTCATCGCCGCCGTTCACAGCACCGGCCTGGGGCCAGGTGCGGGCGGCCTGCGCCGCCACGAGCGCCGGGAGCCGCTGGTCCGGGTGATCGCCGACATTCTGAACCTGGCCCGAGGCATGTCCTTCAAATGCGCGGCTGCCGGGATCGCCCACGGCGGCTCGAAGCTGGGCGTACACGGCCCCCTGCCCGCCGTCGGGCAGGAAGAGGACTACTACGCCTTCCTGGGCTACTGTATCGACCGGTCCGGAACCTTTACCGGCCCCGACATGGGCTTTTCGCTGGAAGACGCGGACCGCATCCGCCGCTACACCCGCAATATCGTCGGGGGAACGGCTGAAAGCGGCAGCAGCGGGGCGACGGGCCGGACTGCCGCCTACGGGGTCGCCCTCTCCGTCGAGGAGGCCCTGAAGTTCCAGGACGGCATCGGATCGGTGGAGGAGCGCCATATCGCCGTCCAGGGGCTGGGGCTGCTGGGGCAGCCCCTTGCGGATTACCTGGTTCGCTGGGGCGCACGTCTGACCGTATCCGATATCCTGCCGGAGGCGGTCGCCCGCTTCCGGGAGAGCCTTCCCGGCCGGCTCCTGCCCTGCGTCCAGGCCGTTCCCCCGGAAGAGATACTTTCCGTGTCCTGCGACATTCTGGCCCCCTGCGCGCTCGGAGGCGTCATTGCCAGGGCATCTCTCCCGGGGCTGCGCTGCGGGATGATCCTGGGCGGGGCCAACAACCAACTGCGGGCCGGAAACGAGGCGGAGGAGATTGCCCTGGCCCGGGAGCTTGCCTCGCGCGATATCGTCTTTATGCCGGACTGGATCGTAAACGCCGGAGGGGTCATCCACGGCAAGCTGGAGCATACTCTGGGGCCGGAATTCGACCCGGAGGAAGCCCTGGAGATGGCCGCCCGCACCTGTGTCGCCAATACCCGCCTGGTGCTGGAGCGCAGCCTGATCGAACAATCCCCACCCCTGGAGGTCGCCTACCGCCTGTTCGGGGAAGCGATCTACGGGGAGGCCGGAGAATGAAGCGAAGAGACCTCCTCCGCTGGGCCGGCCTGACCGGACTCTCCTGGCTGGCCGAACCCCGGGCCGGCTGCACCCTCATAAAGCCTACCTTATCCCGCAGTAAGGGAGTGAAACCCGTGATCGCCTTCAAACCCCTTCCGCCCGACCCCTTCGACGCCTACCGGCTCGAAAACGACGTGCTGGGCGTCCGGCTCTGGGGGCCGCCCTCCAGCCCCACCCTCAGCCTCGGCAAGTCCGATATCTGGGACCGCCGCTGGTTCGGAGACCGCCAGCCGCCGGTCACGATGGCGAAGATCCGCGAGCTGGCCCGGGCCGACCGCCTCCATGAGATTGTCAACGACCCGAACAACACTCTCTACGATGCCTACATGCGCTACGACTTTCCCTGTCCCAAGCCCGGCGCGCAACTCATCCTGGAAACCCCCTTCGCCTCCGAAGCCAAAATCGAACCCATCGACAGCCAATCCGCCCGGTTGCTCCTGGCAGGGGGCGGCAAGCGGCTGGCCGCCACGATATGGGTCGCCCTGACGCGCCCCCTGGTGGCGATGGAACTGGAAGCCGACGACCTGGCCCCGGAGGATTTCCAGGTGCGCCTCTATCGCCATACCGACACCATCCTGCCGGGGGAGCCGGTCGATCCGACCCTGGGAGGCGGGCCTTCGGGCCGGGATTTCGAACCGCTACCCGCGCCCCGGGCCTGCGAAAAAGACGGCTGCTGGGGCGTCCTTCAGGAGATGCTCCCGGACTCGACCTTCCCGCAGGGCTTCCGCTTCGCCGCCGCGGCTGCCGCCCGGGGAGCCGCGCCTGCCGTTTCCGTCCGGGAGGGAGAGCGCGGCCTCGGAACGCCCCTGTGGGCTGAACAGGAGGGGCGGCTCGGCCACGGCGTCATCAAACGCTATACCCCTATCAACAATGCGCCCGGAGCCTGCGCCGAAGCTCGTTTCCCCGCCGTCCCGAAAGCGATATTCGCCACCATCGCCACCACCCAGGACGGGGAAGACCCGCTCGAAGTGGCCTCCGGTCGGCTGGCCGAAGCCTGCCGACTCGGAACCGGAAAGCTGCGCCGGGAGCATCTGGCAGCCCGAAGAAGCGCCCTGCGGAAAATGCGGGCGCAGGCGCATATGGGGGAATCGGCGGTCCTGGCGGCCCCTCCGATGCCGCTGCCCTCTCTGCGCCGCCCGGGTGGGTTCTACGGCGATATCGCCCTGTGCAGCGTGGACAGCACCAAATTCGCCTTTCAGGATGCGGCGATGTGGCACGCCGATTTCCATCTCAACGAAATCCGCGCCGAAGGGATGCTGACCCTGGGGCAGTTCGAGGAAGTGCTGCCCTACTGCGATATGATCCACACACTGCTTCCCCAGGCCCGCGACAACGCCCGGGAGGTCTACGGCCTGCCTGGAGCCATGTATCCCCTGGCCCATTTCCCCCTGCGCTGCCGGGGCATCGCCCATACCAACCTGACCTGGGAGCAGGATATCGGGCTGAACGGCCTGGTCTCCAAGCCGCTCTGGCTCTATTTCCGCCACACCGGTGATGAAATATTTCTCAAAACGCTGGCCTATCCGGTCTTGAGGGAGTGCGCCCGCTTCTGCGCCGCCTATCTTTCGGAAGGCGAGGACGGCAGGCTGCACGCCATCCCCACCGTCTCCCCGGAGCACTGGGGCCTGACGCCCCGCTTCGAGCGCAACAAAGACTGCGCCTCGGCCCTCGCCCTGATCCGCTATCTTCTCCGCGCCGCCGCTGCCGCCGCCCGCATCCTGAATCTGGATGCCGGAGAGTCCGATGCCTGGCAAAAAGCTTCGGAACGGCTGGCCCCGTATCCCACTTATGAGACCCCCTCCGGCCCGGTCTGGGTGGATGTGGCCGGCGCCCCGCCGATAGAATACAATATCCCGGTTCCCCTCTCCCCCGTCTTCTGGGGCGATCATGTCGGCCTCGATTCCCCGCCGGAGGTTCAGGCGCTGGCCCGGCGCACCCTGGAGCAGATCAATGTCTGGGTTCCTCACCGCGGCTATCTGGATGCCTCCGTCCGCCCCCGGCTCGGTATCTACCGCCCGGGCATGGCCGTCAATGCGGAATGCCTTCTCCAGTCCTACCAGTCCATCCGCCTCTTCCCCGCCGTTCCCCCGGAAGGCGAGATCGCGATAGAGCATTTCGCCGCCGAAGGTGGCTTCCGGGTATCCGCCGTGCGCGATGCAGGCGGGCGGATCCGGGACGTGCGGATCAGAAGCGTCCTGGGAGGTCCCTGCCGCATCGCCAATCCCTGGCCCGGTCGCGCGGTGAAGGTGATGGAAGGAAGCGGGAAGGAACTTCTCCGCCTGCCGGGAACTGAAACCCATATCGCATTCGACACGCTCCGGGGTAAGGTTTATGAACTGCGGGTATAGCTGCCGGGCTATCGCTCTTATCACCGCCCTCCTGTGCGTGGCGGCAAATGGGGGCCAGGCAGCCGGGCCGAAAAAGGGGAAAGCGAAGATGCATGTCATTCAGGTGAATGAACGGCTCCTGACGCCGGAGGACGGGCTGCTGCTGGGCAACGGGGATCTTTCCGTGAGCGTCTATCAGACGGCGGACCGTATCGTTTTCCGGCTGGGCAAGGGCGAGGTGTGGGACCGGCGGCTCGACCTCAGCGATGACCCGAAACCAGCCCATATCGATGAAATCGCCCGCGGCATCCGGGATGAGGGCTGGAAATGCGGCCCCTACGGCGGGCCGGTGGAGGCTACGAAGGGCACGCAAAACCCGGAGCGGATGAAGGAGATCTGCCAGGGCGCTCCGCCCAGCTACACCCGCCGTCCCTACCCCTGTCCCAAGCCTGTGGGGGAACTGGCTCTCTACCTGCCGCCCGACCAGATGGGCATGACCATCCGCCAGACCCTGGCCATTGAGGAGGCGACGCTGACGATTGCCTGCGCCTGGCCCTCCGGCGTGAAGGCGGAAATCGAATGCTTCATCCCGCCCGCCCCCAACGTGCTGGCCGTCCGGTGGAAGGTAAGCGGATGGAACGACCCGGCCCGCACCGGCAACGGCGTCCCTCCCCTGCGCTTCGCCCTCTACCGCTGGCCCGACCCGCCCATCCGCGAGTTCGGGGAGCGTTTCGCCGCCGATTATCGGCATGACACCTTCCTCATCTCCGCCGACCCGAAGGCCCCTCCTCTGCCGCCTCCTTCCGTCCGGAACCGGAACGGGCTGGCCTGTATCGAGCAGACCTTCCCGGCAGACCCGACCTTCAAGGAGGGCTTTCGCTATCTGCTGGTGCCTTTCGCGCAGGGAGCCGCCGTCGAACCGATGGCGATGCCGGCCACCGGTGAGGCGCGTCTGCACATCGTCCCTCCTGTGGAGTCCCGGGAGGGCGCTGTCGCCGTGGCCGTGACCACCTCCTCCGATCCGGGCGGGCCGGAAGCGGAGGCGGAGCGGATTCGCGCCCTTGCAGGAAGCGATGTCTCCGCCGCCCTGGGCAGATGGGCCGAAGAAAACCGGCGCGAGGCCGCTGCTTTCTGGGCCAGATCGAGCGTATCCATCGCCGACGCTCTCCTGGAGAACGCCTGGTACGAAACCTACCACGCCCGGCGGTCCACTACCCGCCGCGACACGATCCCGCCCGGCCTCTTCCTTCCCAGCACCGTTCAGGACTACTCCCACTGGCATGGAGATTACCACACCAACTACAACCTCCAGGAACCGTTCAGCGGGGACTATACGGCCAACCATCTGGATATAGGGGACGGCTATTTCCAGGCCATCCAATTCTTTCTTCCCATCGGCAGAAAGATCGCCCGCGATTATTACAACTGTCGGGGCGTCTTCATCCAGCTTACCGGCTACCCCATCCTGGCGGAGGAGGACCCGCTCGGGGTGGCCCCGATGGGCCGGATGGCCTACATGACCGGCTGGGCGGCCAACCAGTACTGGTGGCGGTATCTTTATACCCTCGACAAGGACTGGCTGCGCGAGACCGGCTATCCCGTGATCCGGGACGCCGCCCTGTTCTACACCGATTTTCTCAAAAAAGGCGAGGACGGTCTTTATCATGCCTTCCCTTCCAACCAGGGCGAGGACGGCTTTTCCGGCAACCCGAAAGACTACACCGACCGGGCGCAGATCATGCAGCACCTCCGCTACTGCCTGCGGGCCGCCGTCCGGGCCAGCGAGGTTCTGGAAACCGACGAGAATCTCCGCGCCGAATGGAAAGACCGCCTTGCCCGCTGCGCCGGAGATGACGGCCAGCCGCCCCTGAAGCTGACAGGCATCGACAAGATATGCGAGGAAGCGAACCCTCCGGAGTTCGGGCGCGGCATGCCCTACCGCCGCCAGCCGGACAAAGCCAGAGGCCAGTCCTGGCCCGCTCCCTCCGAATATATCCGCCTCTGGTATTTCGGGCATTATCCCTGGATGACCATGGGGCGGCTCCGCTCCGGAGCCTTCATCGCCGAAAAGGACTTCCCCGTTTTCCGCGAAAACATCCGCCGGTGGCGGCACCCGAACGGCCTAATCTGGGGCATGGCGGTCGCCAACTACGGCCACGCCGGGGCCTGGACGGAAAGCCTGGGCGCGATGGCCCCTTTGCAGGAAATGATGCTCCAGAGCTGGGACGGCGCGATCCGCCTCTTCCCCGCCTGGCCCCGCGCCCTGGACGCCCGCTTCGCAACCTTCCGCGCCGAAGGCGCTTTCCTGGTCTCCGCCTCCTGGAAGGGCGGCAGGCCGCAAGATATCGAAATCCTCAGCGAAAAAGGCTCTCCTTGCACGCTTTATTCCCCCTGGGAACACGGCTTCCAAGTCCGGGACAGCAAGGGGAAATCCGTTCCCGTCACAGAGGAACCCTACGAACGCTTCAGCTTCCCGACCCAGGCGGGAGAAAAATATACGGTATTGCCTGCGGACGGGAGAAATTGAATTCACCATCATCGCAGGTTGGCGGATGATGGGGGTTTGGGAGCGTAGAAGTATAGCAAGGTGACGCTCATCCTGTGAAACGCACTGATAATCGATGCAGTCTGCGAGGAGCGCAAGCGACGAAGCCATCTCCAGGGCATCGCCCACGAGCATAGCCTTCGCATGTATTTATTACGTTAGAGATTGCCGCGTCGCTTCACTCCTTGCAATGACAGCAACTTTACTGCTGCCAAGCGAAAGTTCGTATTGGATTACCTTCATCCTATCTACCCCGAAAGGAGGCTTTGCATGAATATCCCCCCTAAAGAGGCTGTCCGCGTTCCGGCGGAGGCGCTTCGGAAGCTGGTTTCCGAGTGTTTTCAAAAGGTCGATATGCCCGCAGAGGATGCCCGGCTGCTGGCCGAACTGCTGGTCCTCAACGATCTGCGCGGCGTCTTCAGCCACGGGACGCAGCAGATGGGTTCCTACATCGGGAAAATCCAGAAGGGGCTGATCAACCCGCGCCCGAATGTTCGGATCGTCTCCGAGTCGCCGACCACCCTGAATATCGATGGGGACGGGGGACTGGGCTACTTTCCCGCCTACCAGGCCGCTCGTGCCGTCATCGATAAGGCCAAAGCGCAGGGGGTGGCGATGGCGCTCACCCGCTATCACGGACATATCGGCGCGGCAGGGCTGTATACGCGCATCCCCCTTTCGCGGGACCTGGTGACTTTTTGCCTGTCCGGGTACGAGCTGCGCCTTTCGCCTCAACTGGACTTCCTGGCCGCGGCGGGCGGCTCTCCGATGAGCTTTGCCGTCCCCGCCGGCGAGGAGCCTCCCCTGACTGTCGATATCGGAACCATGCACGACCTCTACAAAGGCAGCCCTTATGTGGAGGAATTGATCCACAAGACGCCCGGCCTGGTCTTCCGCTGCATCGGGCTGGGTTCGGTCTGCCAGGCGCTCGGGGGGCTCCTCTGCGGGGCCTCCACCAACCGGGATCCCGGTTTCCGCAAATTCGCCGAGGCCGATGAAGGCGGCCTCCTCTGGTCGTTCGACATCTCCCGCTTCATGCCGGTGGAGGACTTCAAGCGGGAGATGGACTCATATGCCCGCGAGGTGCGGAAGCTCCAGCCTCTTTCCGGCTTCGACCGCGCCTGCCTTGCCGGAACCCTGGAATGGGAGCGAGAGCGCGAATGGTCTGTCATCGGCGTCCCGGTCGGGCAGCAGCACCGGGCGCGGCTCCAGAGGGTGGCGGACGAGCTGGGCGCTGCCGTTCCTTTTTGAAACGAGGCATCCTATGAAAATGACGGGTTTTTTCGCAATTCTGCTCTTGCTGGGAGGCATGGCGATGGGAACCTTCGCGAACGCGGGCGCTGCATCGGACCGATTCGACGGGCAGCACTACAGTGGAAAGGGCGATGTCGAATATCTGGAACTGCTGGATATCGCCCGCCGCATGTTCGAGCCTGATCCGGAATATCAGAATATCTCGATGCTTTATACCCCGGCCTGGAACGGCTTTGTGGAGGGGCCGACCTGGGGAGCCTGGTGGATTCAGAACAGCTACGGCACCACTTACTGCGCCCTGCCCTTTTTCACGGAACCTTATACTACCTTCCTCCAGAACTCCCAGGCCCTGTGGTTCGACCAGATGGGCGACGGTAAGCGGAAAGGGGCCATGGATTGGGTCGCCCCGGACGGCAGCCTTTGCGACTGCGCCTCGCCGGGCTGGGTCATCTACAAACAGGGCGATGGCCGCACCGATATCCACGACTGGGGCCTGGAGTTCACCGCCGCCGGACTCGTCCTCCAGGCCGAACTCCTCCTCATCAGCCGCGACCCACAGGCGATTCGCAAATACCTGCCCAAGCTGGAGCGCAGCGCCGCCTTCATCGAAACGAGGCGCGATCCCACCAACGACCTCTTCCTGGCCGGGCCTGCCGGGAACCTGCTGGCCCCCAGCTACGCGGGCTGGAAGAAGCCGGACGGCACATATGACAAGGCGTATCTGACAGGCCTGTCCATTACGTATACTGCGGCTCTGGATCGGCTGATCGAGTTGGAGAAGCTGGCGGGGAATGCTAAGCAGGCAGGGTTGTATGCGAAGCGGCGGGAGCGGGCCCGGAAGGGGCTGCCGCGGCTGGCGACGGAGGAGGGGTATTTCATCAAGTCGCTGGATCCGGACGGGACGCAGCACGGGGTCTACGGGGCGGGAAAGCACGGTTACTTTGAGGCTTCCCCCAACCACGACGCCATCGCGTTCCGGGTGGCTGATGACACGCAAGCGCAGAAGATATATCACAAAATCGCCTCCATTCCGGGCCTCCGGCCTTATGATTTCATTATTCCGAACTACCCCGGCCTGGACGATATGTATGAAAGGCCGGAGGGCCTCTGGGGATTCGGAACGTGGGTGAACGGGGGGCACTGGTCGACCTGCGAGGCGCGGATGATCCTGGCCTACTACCGCCTGGGCCGCTATGAGGACGCCAAAAAATCGATGCGCCGGCTCCTTACATTCGCCTGCAAGTTTCGGATGGACAACCCGCTGGTGAAATTCGGCAGCGATGTCTACCAGCCGAACGAGCCGATCAATCTCTGCTACGACACCTTCGGCCCCGCCGCCGGGCTGATCCGCGGCCTCTTCGAATACCTCTACCGGGCCGATGGTCTCACCCTTTATCCCCATATTCCGACCGGCATCACGGAGCTTCACCAGAAAGATCCCATCCGCTTCGGCTCCAAAAAGCTCTACCTGTCTGCCTTCGGAACCGGTCCTATCACCGCCATTCGCGTCAATGGCCGCGTCTGGCCGTCGTTCGATAAAGGCTCTGTCTTCTTGCCTTATGACAAAACTCCGGCTGCCGCTCGTATCGCGATTTTCATGGGAGGCGCAAAGCCCGGAAGGTTCTCTGCCGCCGGCCCGGGCCGCGACCGGATCCCTCCGCAAATGATACAGTCTGCGGTCTCCGGGCTGGAAGCAAAGATGCCCCGCCTGGAGAATTTCTACCGGAACATGGCGAAAGCCGGGCTTATAGAGAGCTATGAGGCCCGCCATGCCCGGCTGGTTCTCCAGGCAATTCGGGCTTCCGATATGCGAAAGGCGCTGCTTTCTTCCGGCAAGCTGCCGCTCTTACCTGAAGCATCCCGCAAAGCGGCGGACCAATCCTATATCGATACCGCGGTCAGGCTCTTCGATGGCCTGGAAGCCGTTCTGAAATCCTACGAGAAATCGAGCGATCCCATCCAACGGAAGATATACCGCATTTACACCCGGGAGGAGACCAATTGAACAGCCGTGAATTGATGATTGCGGTGATGGAAGGCAAGCGAATGGAAGCCATTCCCGTAGCCCCTTATTTCTGGGGCGCGGAATATGTGTGGAAGCTGCTGGGGCAGACCATCTGGCAGGTGTTGCACGGCCCCCGCGGAAACAGCATCGAGGTACTCTCCGCTCTCGACAGGCGGCACGGCTGCGACTGGCTGGTTCCCCTGCACCATAGTGACGGCTGGCTTGAGGGCAAGCGGGTGGTCTGCGAAGATATGACTCATGTACGCTTTACCGATGAGACTACCGGGGAGGAATGGCTTTTCGATAAAGACGGCCACTACCTCACCCGGCCCGGCGAGCAGCGACTCCTCTCCAATGCCGGCGAAAGCGTCTCGCCTCCCTTGAATAAAGCGGAGGCCGACGCCTGGCTGGAGCCGCGCGTCGGCCCGACCGACCGCTCCCCTGTCGCTCCGAACCGGAGACTTCGCGAGCGGTTCCCGGACCGCTTCCTTTGCGGCGGGATGCCCGCCCCCTTCGCAGGGCTGGCCTATTCGATGGGCTTTGAGCCGGCCCTCCTCCTTCTCTCGGAAAGCCCTTCCCTGTGCGCCTATATGGTCGAGAAATTGATGGGCGATGTGGAGCGGATGGCGGCCCGGCTGTCCGCCGACGGCTTCGACGCCGGGCTGATGTGCGATAGCTGGGCCTCTGCGGATATCATGTCCCCGGAAACCTATAAGAACTGGATCGCCCCCATTCACAGGCGCATCTCCGATGCTCTCCATGCCGCCGGGCTGAAGTCGGTGCTGTACAACACCGGAAACCTCCTCCCCATGCTGGACGCCACCGTGGCGATGGGCTATGATGCCATCACCCTGGAGGAGCGCATCAAAGGGGTGGAGATGGAGATCGGGGAGGTTCGCAAAGCGGTCGGCCCGGAGGTCTGCCTTTTCGGCAACTTCGATTCCTACCTTCTCCAGCGAGGAGACCGCCCGAAGATCCGCGAGGAGGTCTGCCGCCACATCCGGGGAGCCGCCAGCGGCCCCTTCATTATGGGAACCGGCAGTCCTGTATGCGATGCGACCGACCCCGATACCATCGATTACTGGGTTTCTCTGGTGAGGGAGGCGAAGCGCCCATGAAAATCGTGGTTCTCGACGGCTACACCCTCAATCCGGGCGACCTCTCCTGGGACGCCCTTAACGCCCTGGGCGACTGCTCCTTTTATGACTTTACCCTGCCCGGACAGGTGGTGGAACGGGCCGCAGGCGCAGAGGCCGTGCTGACCAACAAGGTCTCCCTCACCCGGAGCCATCTGGAAAGCCTTCCCGACCTCCGCTATATCGGCGTGCTGGCGACGGGCTTCAATATGGTCGATATCCAGACCGCGCGGGAGCGGAACATCCCCGTTTCCAATGTCCCGGCCTACGGAACTGCCTCGGTGTCCCAGATGACATTCGCTCTCCTGCTGGAACTGACCCAGCATATCGGCCACCACGCCCGGACCGTCCAGGATGGCCTCTGGGCCGAGAGCCTTTATTTCTGCTACTGGGACTATCCCCTGATCGAACTGGCCGGGCTGACGATGGGGATCATCGGACTCGGCAACATCGGCCAGGCGGTGTCCCGGCTGGCCCGAGCCTTCGAGATGCCGGTCATCGCCTATACCCCGCGCCCGAAGGCAGGCATTGCCGCCGATATCAATCTTGTCGGCCTGGAGACCGTCTTCCAGGAAAGCGATGTGGTCAGCCTGCACTGCCCCCTCACGCCGGACACCGAAAAGCTGGTCAACGCCGACCGGCTCTCCCTGATGAAGCCCTCGGCCTTTCTGATCAACACCAGCCGTGGCGGTCTGGTCAACGAGCCAGACCTGGCGGACGCCCTGAACTCGGGCGGGATCGCCGGCGCGGGCCTGGATGTGGTCTCCGTCGAGCCGCCCGTCCCCGACAATCCCCTTTTCACCGCCCGAAACTGCATCGTCACCCCCCATATCGCCTGGGCCACCCGGGCCGCCCGGGCCCGCCTGATGGCTACCGTGGTGGAAAACCTGAAAGCATATATGGCAGGCAAACCGCAGAATGTGGTGAATTTATAGCACAGAACGATTCCGGCCTGATCGGTAGGGGCGAACAAATCGTTCTCCCATAGCGATCCAGAGAAGGGGAAGCATCCTCCGCTCCTGGGGGAGGGGTGACCGCTCTCCCCTGGCCCCTCTCCCCGAAACCCAAGGGAGGCGCCGGAGCGTCTCCGGGGAGAGGGGGAGAGAGGGTGCAGTGCTTGCCCCCCCATCTCCTCCCCCTGCCCGTTTCGGGAAGGGGGAGGAGGGGTTAGGTAACGGTCTCCCCAAGTCCCGCCCCCCGCCCCGGCGGGACAGTCACCCTGATCTGGATCGCGATGGGGCGAACAAATCGTTCTCCCTGCGTGATTTCACCCAAAGGAGACCTTGATGAACCTCATCTGCGCCTCGATTTGCTACCGGGGCTATGCGGACGATGAAGTGGCGGCCACCCTGGAGAACGCTCCCCGGATCGGCTACAGGCTGATGGAGATTCACGGCCCGATGACCTGGAGCGTCGGGGCGATGGATGCCTTCGATGTCGCTGCCGTCCGGGCCGGTCTGGAGAGATCGGGCATGAAGTGCGCCGGGCTGTACCCGCCCGGCTGGGGCGGCGCGGACGAGGAGGATGTGCGCCGGAGGGCCGGAGCCATCGTCGGAGCGGTTCGCATCGCGGAGGCGCTGGGGGCGGACCACATCGATACTACCGGGGCCACAGGCCGGACGGAAGGCTCTCTGGACCGCGTGATCGCCTGCGTTCGCCAGGTGCTGGATCGGATTTCTCCGGACAGCCCTGTCAGGCTGGCCCTGGAAAACCACTACGGCAACGTCCTGGAGCAGCCCGAAGATTACGAAAAGGTCTTCGCCGCTATTGATGATCCCAGGGTCGGGATGTGCCTGGACACCGGGCACTTCCATTCCGCCCGCGTGGATACCGTCGAACTCATCCGCGCCTTCGCCTCCCGCATCCATGCCGTCCATCTTAAAGACCACATCGGAACGGCCTCGGTCGGTATAGGGCGGGGCGAAATCGATTTATCCGCCATTCTCGCCGCCCTCAAAGAGGCAGGCTACCGGGGCGGCCTGACCGTGGAACTGGAAGTCGAAGACCCGCAAAACCTCCC